>NZ_JBZAYE010000006.1:0-44351 GCF_058244205.1 Variovorax sp. 20P10.2.4 | reverse complement strand
CGCAGCGCTTCGGCATCGGCGCGCGTGGCCCGGCCCGAGCGCAGCCGCGCCCACCAGGCATCGGCCTGTTCGCGGATCGAGGCGTTGGCGTTGCGGTCGGCGCTCATGAACATCAGTATCTCCGACGGCCCGCGACGTTCGAACGCTCGACCGCATCGGACTGCGCCATGCGCTCGCGGCAATGGCGCATGGCGTGGCGCAGCTCCTTTTCCACCGAGCTCTCGGAAATCCCGAAGCGCTCGGCGATCTCCGTGTTGAGCAGCCCGTCCATGCGCGCCGCGATCAGGATCGCGCGGCGCCGCGGCGGCATCTCCGCCAGCACTTCATCGAGCGTGGCGAGCTCGCTGCGCGCCGCGACGGTGCGCAGCGGATCGCCCACCTCGTCGGCGATGTTCATCAGCGCCTCCACGTCGCCATCGGTCAGCAGCACGTTGTTGTGGCGGTGCGTGTCGATCGCGATGTTGGCGGCCATGCGCAGCAGGTAGGCATCGGCATTGCGCACCGAGCCCGCCGTGGCCGTCGCCTCGAGCCGCACCCAGGTTTCCTGCAGCGCATCGGCGGCGTCGTCGCGCGAGCCCACGATGCGCTCCAGGCTGCGGCGCAGCTCCGCATAGCGCGCGGTCAGGCGCAGGCGCAGCGTGGAACGAAGCGAGTCCGGCATGGCGTGCCTCAGGGCCCGACGATCCGGAACGCGTCCGGCGTGCGCGCGGCGGTCAGGGCCGCGCCCTCCCCTTCGCCCTCGATGACGGACGGGCACTGAGGGCGCGCCGAGGGCCCTTCGGGCAGCAACAGGATCGAAACCGGCTGCGCCATCGCGGCGGGCGGCGGCGCACCCACGGCCATGCGCCGCAGCACCCGGGCGATCGCCGCGTCGCGTGTTGCCTGCCCCGTCGTGTCGAGCAGCCGGAAGCGCTCGACCATGCCGCGCGCATCGAGGCGAAGCTGCAACGCGAGCCGGTACGGGCCGGGCCGGGTCTGCGGCGACGCGCACAGCGCATCGCGCAGGCTCTGCTGCACCCGCGCGATGTAAGCCATGAAGTCGGGGTTCTTGCCGGTGACGCCCGGGATGTCGGGGCCTCCCGTCGTCGCAACCGGCGGCACCGCGGTGGCCGGCACCGGATCGTCCGTTGGAGAGATCACGACGGACTGCGCATCGGCATGGCGCGCGCGCAGCCCCGTTCCCGCCAGCAGTTGCCGCAGAGCCTCGTCCGCGCCGAAGATGCCCTGCACAGTGCCGGACTGGCGCTTCGCGTCGGTGCTGTCGATCATCACGGCGAGGCCGGTCAGGCGGCTGTAGGCGTTGAGCGCGCTGCCCAGGTCCTGGGCGGCAATGTCGAAAGGGATGGGATTCACGGCTACGCCATCGGCTGCCGCCGGCACCTGCGCCCGGGCCTCCGAAGCCACCAGCAGCGTGCCCATGAACGCGAGGCAGCCCCACAGCAGGCACCCTGTCAGTGCCAGCACACTGACCGATGCCGGGTTAGCTGTCATCTGCTATCGCACACGTCCGGAAGTTGAAATGAAGTGCCCGAGGCAGACCGCTCAGCAAGTTGTCGAGGAGGCTAGTTCGATTTGTTTACATGTACGTGACAGAACGGCGACAACGACGCCGGCTCTTCCGGTCGTTCGGCCCCTGTCCGTGCAAGCCGATGCAGCACGCGTTGCAACAGCCCTGTCACGCAGTCGTCGCACCATGCCGGGTTCCCCCACGGCGTCTGCATCGTGTCGAATCGGTCTCGAGCCTTCCCATCGCAACTGCGGCGAACACGGTACTGCTGCTGCGGAAAGCCGACGCGCGGCCGATCCAGATTCGCTGGCTGAGCCGCATGTTCCTGCGCGCGGCCGGCTCGACCGGCGTTCGTACGATGCAGGCGGCGCTGCTCGCCCTGGTCATGCAGTCGGCATGGCCGGCCGACATGCGCGCCGTGCAACTCGCCGCGGCCGACCCCGAGCTTGCCGCGGAGCGCTTCGACTTCGATCTTTCCGCCCAGCCGCTCGCCGATGCACTGCGCCTCTATGCGTCGCTGACGCGGCAACCCACGCTCTTTCGCAGCGACCTGGTCGACGGCCGTTCGGCAGCCGCCGTGCAGGGCCGCTACTCGGCGGCGACCGCCCTGTTTCTGCTGCTCGAGGGCACCGGCCTCACGGCCGAGAGGGCGGACGCCGGTCCGCGTGCCGGCTTCGTGCTGATGGCGCTCGATCCGTCGTCCGTCGCCCCGCGCGCCCGCCTGAACGACCTGTCCGGCTATCCGGGCGAGATCCAGGCCCGCGTGCTCGAGGCCCTGTGTGCCGACGCCCGGACCCGGCCAGGCAGCTATCGCTCGCTGATGCGCTTTCGCTTGGATGCCGCCGGGCAGATCCGGCAACCGCGCCTGCTGAGCTCCACCGGCGACGCACCGCGGGACGCCGCGGTGCTGACGGTTCTGCAGGGGGTGCGCGTGGGCGGTCCTCCGCCGTCCGGGCTGCCACAGCCGGTGACCCTGCTGATCGCGCCACCCGACGAGGGCCATGCCGATGAAGCGCCGTGCGCTGCCGGAACGATCCGTCCATGAGCGAAGAAGCCCGCCTGCTCCTGATCGGTTACCTCACCAAGCACTACGGCACGCTCAAGCAGCGCATTGCCCGGCTGGTCGGCAACAACGACCTGGCCAGCGATGCACTGCACGATGCCTGGCTGCGCCTGAAGACCCACGAGGTGGAGGGATCGATCCAGAGTCCGGGCAGCTATCTGGTGCGCATGGCCATCAACCTGGCGGTGAACGTCCAGCGGCGGCAGAGCCGCTCGGTGTCGATCGAGGAGATCGACGCGCTCGCGGACCTGTCCGATCCAGCGCCCGGTCCGGCGCAGACCGCCGAATCCCGCGAAGAGATGGAGATCCTGATCCAGTGGGTGGAGCGCATGCCCGCGCGCCGCCGGGACATCTTCATCCTGGTGCACTGGGAAGGCGTGACCCAGGAGGAGGCGGCCCAGCGCATGGGATGTTCCAAGCGCACGGTCGAATATGAACTGAAGCACGCGCACGACCAATTGACGGCCCGGATGTCACGCCGATGAAAAAAAGTTTGCGGACCGATGCCGCGCCATTTGTCTTGATGAATGCAGCCCCGGGCGTGCGAGCCCCTGAGGTAGCGCCATGAAGATCCGTGCCGACCATCGAGCGAATCCCTCCGACGAGCCCTTCCAGCAGGCTTGGGTGTGGCTGCGCCTGCTCACGTCCGGCGATGCCAAGGCCTGGGATGTCGAAGGCTTCGAACGCTGGTTGCACGCGAGCCCGGCGCACGAGAGCGCCTTTCGGGCCGCCAAGCAGCAGTGGGCGACGCTCAAGCCCGTGGCCGGCGCCGCGCTGCGCCGCATGCCCGATGCCGCTGCCGCGCGTGAGCGAGGCAAGCAAGAACGCGCGCGCAATCTGCGAAACCGCCGCGCCTTCCTGGCCGCGGCGAGCGGCGCGGCAGCGGTGGCGGGCGTTGCCCTGGTGTATCCACCGGCCGGCCTCTGGCCGGCCGCCGGCGAATGGGGGGCGGACTACCGTACCGAGACCGGCGAGCAGCAGGCGCTCGAGTTGGCCCCTCGGGTCAAGGTGACGTTGAACACGCAGACCCGCATCCGCCGTCAGGGCGCGAGCGGCGAGACCACGGGGATCGAGCTGTTGAGCGGAGAGGCCGCCGTCGACGTCGACAGGCCCGCGAGGGCCTCCGGCAGTCGCGCTTTCGCGGTCGTGGCCGGGACCGGCCGCAGCCTCGCCGAGGACGGACGCTTCGAGGTGCGAAACCTGGAAGGGAAGATCTGCGTGACCTGCATCGAGGGCTCGGCCCGCGTGGAGCATCCACTCGGGGAACGCCGCCTGGCCGCCCATCAACAGCTGATCTATGACGGCGGCACGCTGGGCCTCGCGCGCACCGTCGATCCCGCGCAGGCATCGGCTTGGCGAAAAGGGGAACTGGTGTTCAACAACACCCGGCTGGCGGAAGTGATCGCCGAGATCAACCGCTACCGCCCTGGCCGCGTGCTGCTGATGAATGCATCGGTGCGCGACATGCCCGTGAGCGGCAGTTTCTACATTGCCTCCTTGAGCGAGGCCCTGTCGCTGCTGCAGCGCACCTATGACTTGAAGGCCCGCTCCCTGCCGGGTGGCCTGTACATTCTGAGCTGACGCAGGACGTCTCATTGCCGCCGATGGATGACACCTCCTCGCGTCATCCGCGATGGGGATCGCCTGTTCGATGCGCGCTGGAGGCGGCGCATCGCTTCAAAAAGAAAACAAAAAAAAGTTTGCGGACTCGTTGGCTGCCATTTGTCTTAGTCCCACAGAAGATTTGCGCACTGCTCGCGACCCGTCGCAGTACCGCGTGAATGGACATGGACTTGGCTGGCCGGCAGGAGTCGGACGGCCGCTTGATATCGACACAACCTATCAGCGGGCATTTCAATGAGCACACGGCAGCGCGGCGCGAAGGACCACAGGGCGGGCGGGGAGGTTTCGGTATTCAGGATGGCACCGGTGGCGCGGGTCATCACGCTGATGCTGGCTGCGATCGGTGCGGCAGGCGCGGCGCATGCGCAGCAGCGTGCGTTCAGTGCGGCGTGGATGGCGCAGAAGAACATCGCGCAGGGGCAGGCTATTGCGACAGGGCGTCTGCCCAATGGCCTGCCGGTGTCCTCGCTCAACACGCCGAGCGCGCAACAGCAGCAGGCGCGCGAGCAGTTGCAGCGTTCGCTGGGCAATCTGAACCTGGCCGCGCAGAGCATCGCGGCGCAGCAGGCTGCACAGGCTGCCGCACGGCAAGCGGCGCTGGATGATCCTTCTTCCGTGCCTGATGGTCTGGCCGATGGCGGGTTGCGCGTCGACACCAATTCGCTGACCGCTGGTTGGCTCAATGCCCAGGCCCCTGTGCAATCGCAAGGCACCGATGGCCGTACCACGGTCACCATTCAACAGAACGGCGATCGCGCGATCCTCAACTGGGAAACCTTCAACGTCGGCAAGCGCACCACGGTCGATTTCAGGCAGCAGGCCGACTGGGCCGTGCTCAACCGCGTCAACGATCCGCAGGCGCGGCCTTCACAGATCCAGGGCCAGATCAAGGCCGATGGCACGGTGCTGATCGCAAACCGCAACGGCATCGTGTTCAGCGGATCGAGCCAGACCGATACACGCAACCTCGTGGCGGCTGCCGCCAGGATCGGCGATGACCAGTTCAAGGCGCGCGGCATCTACAGCGCGCAGGAAAGCGGGGCCTACACGCCGAGCTTCACCGATGCCAACGGCAAGGTCGAGGTGCAGGCCGGTGCGCGCATCAACACCGCGGTGCCGACGACCGTCACGCAAGGCGGCGGCTATGCGCTGCTGCTCGGCAAGGAGGTCAGCAACGCGGGTGCCATCACCACGCCACGCGGCCAGGTGCAGATGGCAGCCGGCGACTTCTTCATCGTGCGGCCCGGCCAGAGCACCACGGGCAACCAGTACGCGACCACGCGCGGCAACGAGGTCGCGCCGCAGTTCAATGCCGACAGCACGGCGGGCGCGGTCACCAACACCGGCCTGCTGCAGGCGCCCGAAGGCGACATCACGCTCGCGGGGCGCAAGGTGGTGCAGGACGGCGTGGCGATCGCCACGACGACGGTGGACACGCGCGGCACCATCCATCTACTGAACTCGGCCAGCGACAAGCTCGGCAGCGTCACGGTGACCGCGCGTGGCCTCAATGCCATCCTGCTCGACGACCAGAACGGCCGCACCGCACTGGACAGCCAGCGCGATGCATTGATCGCCGATTCGGCCGTGCAGGACCTGGCGCGCCGCACCGCGGCCTCGGGTGGCTTCGACAACCTCGCGCGCCTCGACGACCGCCGCGACCAGTCGCGCATCGAGATCGTCTCGGGCGGCGATGTGGTGTTCGAAGGCGGATCGACCACGCTGGCCACTGGCGGCCAGATCGCGGTGGCCGCGAGCAATGGCCGCAGCACGGTGGCCAATGGCGCGCGCCTCGATGTCTCGGGCGCCGTGGGCGTCCAGGTCGCGATGTCCTCGAACAACGTCGAGATCAACATCCAGGGCAACGAACAGCGCGATGCGCCGCTGAACCGCGACACCACGCTGCTCAACAACAGCAACGTGTGGATCGACCGGCGCAAGCTGTTGCGCGTGGCGGCCGGCGTGGGCGGCTACGACAAGGAGCGCTGGTACACGCCGGGCGGCCTGCTCGAGGTCGGCGGCTACCTGGGCCTGCAGGGCCACACCGTGGGCGAGTGGGGCGCGCAGGGCGGCAGCGTGGTGTTCGCGGGCAACGAGCTGGTCGCGCAGGCGGGCTCGAACATCAACCTCTCGGGCGGCACGCTGGACGTGCAGACCGGGATGATCAAGCAAAGCTGGCTCAAAGGGGCCGACGGCCGGCTCTACGAAGTCTCGAGCGCACCCGCCGATGTGCAGTACACGGGCCTCTACAAGGGCTACGAGGACGCGCACAAGCGCTGGGGCGACAAGACCACGGGCTTCTTCTACAACCCGCTGATCGGACCGCAGCAGCGGCTCGAGAACGGCTATACGGTGGGCCGCGATGCGGGGCAGTTGATCGTCTCGACCGGCGCGGCCGTGCTCGAGGGCGACATCACGTCGAACGTGTACCAGGGCCCGCGGCAAACGATCAAGCGCGATGACGGGATGGATGGGTACGGCCAATCGCACGACGCGGCGGCGCTCGCCGCGCAACTGATCCTCGGCAGCTACACCAGCGCCTTCAACACCGATGCGAAGAACGGTCCGACCGGCGTGTTCCACAACCTCGCACCGACCATGAACGAGATCGTGTTCGGCACGGATGGCAAGCAGGTGACGGACACGCTGCAGGACGGCAACGCGAGCGCGCCGCTGCCGGAGGAACTGCAGGGCAAGGCGCGCGTCGACAGCTCGCTGCTGGATGGTTTCGGGCTGGGCGCCATGCTGGCCGCCGCGAAGCAGAGCCTGACGGTCGATGGTGCATTGACGGTGACGCCGGGCGGCACGATCGCGCTGTACGCACCGCAGGTCCGCGTCAACGCCGACCTGACCGCGCGCAGCGGCCACATCGCCCTGGGCAATGTGCAGACCTCGATCACCGCCTCGGGCAAGACGCTCGACGTGGCGCTGCCCACGCCGTCCGGGCAGGATGCACCGCAAGTCACGGTGGCCCGCGGCGTGACGCTCGATGCGAGCGGCCTCTGGAGCAACCTGCAAGGCGACCCCGACGATGCCACCGGGCTGCCCCATGTGGACGGTGGCAGCGTATCGATCCGCGACACCGGCGCCGTCACGCTGTCGCAAGGCAGCGCGATCGACGTGTCCTCGGGCGCGGCGCTGCTGTCCACCGGCGCGCTGCGCGGCGGAACCGGCGGGGACATCACGCTGGCGGCGGCGTACGTGACCGACCTCGGTGCGACGCCGGGAGCGGCGTTGCTGACGCTGGAGGGAGCGCTGCGAGGCTATGGCGTCGACGGCGGCGGCACGCTCCACGTGCAGTCGGGCGCGGCCGTCGGCATCGGCGGCGCCTTGCTCGACACGCCTGGACTGCTGCAGGCCGGCCAGGCCGCGCCGGCCAACCTGAGACTGCTGCAGGACTACCAGCTTGCCGCTGGCGAGCGCGTGCCGATGGACGTGGTCGTCACCATCTCCAAGCGACCCGCCGGCTACACGGTGACGGACGCTCCCGTGCTGTCGTACCTGCAGAACGGCGCGGCCGTGGTGACGCAGGCCGAATGGGTGGTGCCACCGGGGTCGATCGTTACCGATGCGCGCGCCGCCTATCTGGAAGGCACGCGCATCCCCGCGGGAACCGCGCTGCTGAGCCTGAAGCTGGGCGTTGGCAGCACCATCCCGCCGGACGTGTTTCCGGACGGCGTGCCGATCTATCCGACGCCGCAGTACCTGCAGGCGGGCACGGTACTGGGCGCGGCGCTCACGCTGCCTGCCGGATCGGTGCTGTCGGCCGGCGCCGTGCTGCCGCGGACTGCCGGGGTTGGCGCCACGGCGCAGTTGTCATCGTCGTTGTTCCAGAGCGGCTTTGCCCACTACCTCGTGTCCGCCAACGACGGCATCACGGTGCTGCCGGGCACGCAGGTCGATGTGAAGATGCCCGTGCTGTGGCCCGATCTGGATGCCATGCGCGCACTGCCCACCGGTGCCAGGCTGAGCGACCGCCTTGCGACCTGGACGCCGCCGCTCTATCTCGAGGATGCGGTGCATGCGACGCTGACGCAGCGTGGCGGTGCCGGCATCGCGCTGGACGCCGGGTCCCGGGTGGCGAGCGCCGGCACGAACGCATCGTTGATCGTCGGCACCGGCGCGCGGATCGGCGTCGATCCCGGCCAGGACATCGCGCTGTGGAGCAATGGCGGACAGGTGACGGTCGATGGCCGCCTCGACGCCTGGGGCGGAAGCATCTCGATCGCCTCGCTGCCGGGGCCGCTGGCCTATCAGGCATCGCCGTCGCGTTCGATCTGGATCGGCGAGCACGCCGTGCTGGATGCGGCCGCGCGCCCCCATGTGGCGCACGACATCGAGGGGCGCGCCTACGGTATCGCGCCCGACGGCGGCACGATCGACATCGGGCTGTCGGACGCGTTCGTGGTGATTCGTCCGGGCGCGGTGCTGGACGCATCGGGTGCGTTCGCCGAAGTCGATGGCGCGGCCGGCGGGTCGGCCCGTCAGGCTTCGCAACCGCTGGCCCTGGCCGGCAACGGCGGCAGCATCGGCCTGCATTCCTATATGGGCATGGCGATCGACGGCAGCCTGTCGGCGCGGTCGGGCGGTGTCGGCGCGGCCGGCGGCTCGCTCACGCTGGAGATGGCCAATCGGAACTACTCCGCGAACAGCGAAGCCATCTCGATGGATTTCCAGACGATGCACAACATCACGCTGGTGCAGCAGCGTCCCGGCAGCGATCTGCCGGCCGGGCTGCGCCCCGGCGTGAGCGATCCCACGCTGAAGGTCGGCACGGCGGTGCTCGGCGTGGACCAGGTGCAGGCGGGCGGCTTCGATGCGCTGACGCTGTCGGCCCGCGATCTGTTCGTCTTCGACGGCGACATCGACCTGTCGCTGGGCCGCAGCCTGAATCTGCGCAACGGCTTTCTGACCGTGGCCGCGCAGACTCCGGATGCGCAGGTGCGGCTGGCCGCGCCGACCATCCGGCTCGATGGTGGCAACTGGACCGGGACACCGAACTACTACACCCCGGGCATCGCGACGGCCCGACCCGCGGAAAAGCCCGCTGGCGCCAGCGCGCTGACGCTCACGGCGGACCTGATCGATATCTTCGGCACGGTGCAGAGCGGGGTTTCCGGCACCCATGGCGACGGCACGACGATCGCGGCGCCGCCGAACCCCAACAACCCCAGTTCCACCGTGGCCTTCACGGCGGACGGCTTCGCCAACGTGACGCTGCGAAGCGATGGCGACATCCGCTTCAACAGGGAAGCGGCCTTCGTGGTGCCGCTCGATCTATCGATCGAGGCGGCCCAGCTCTATCCCGTCAGCAACCAGCGCGGCATGCTGCTGGCCGGCTTCTATTCGGACAACACGGGCCGGACCGCATGGAATCCCGACGCCAGCCTGGTGATTCGTTCCAATGGCCACGCCGCGCCCATGCCCGATTCGGTCTTCGGCCGGCTGGTGATGATCGCGCCGACCCTGGACCAGGGCGGCATCGTCCGTGCGCCGCTGGGCTCGATCGCATTGAACGACAGCGGGGGCAGTGGTTTTCTCAACTGGATCACCACGGCCACCTTGCGCACGGACATCACCGCGGACATGCGCCTGATCCTGCGCAACGGCAGCGTGACCTCGGTCAGCGCGGCTGGGCTGAGCATGCCCTATGGCGGGACCTCCGATGGCGTGAGCTACCGCGGCGCCGATGGCACGCTCTACCAGTTGGGGGTGAATGCGGTCGACTATCTCGTCCATGACGGTGGCGCGGTGCGCGGCGAAAGCTTCTCGCTGCCGCAAGGCATCGCACTGGGGGGCGGCTCGGTGCTGGCCGAGGCGGGCGCGGTGCTCGACCTGTCCGGCGGTGGCGAGTTGCGCGGCGCGGGCTTCGTCAGCGGACGCGGCGGTTCGGTGGATGTGCTGACCACGCCGCTGGCCAATGCCAATCCGCGCAGCCATGGGCAGAGCCAGGCGGGCAACGCGGTCTATGCGATCGTTCCAGGCTACGCGTCCAGCTATGCGCCGACGATCGACGACAAGGGTGCCGGCGATCCGGCGCTGGGGCGGCAGATCACGATCGGCGCGGGTGTGCCGGGCCTGCCGGCCGGCACCTACACGCTGCTGCCGGCGAGCTTCGCACTGATGCCGAACGCATGGCGCATCGAAGTCGGACCGCCACTGAGCGCGCGGGCCGGTACCGGGCCGGTCCCCGGCGCGCTGGCGACGGCGGGAACATGGGCCACGTCGGGCACGCTGTCCACGGCCAACACCGGCATCCGCGACAGCCTGCCGAGCCAGGTGCTGCTCACCAGCGCGGACACGGTGCGGCACCTGTCGCAGTACAACGAGACCGGCTACGCGGACTTCGCGGCGGCGCAGGCCGCGCAGTTCGGCAATGTGCGGCCGATGCTGCCGGCCGACGGCAAGATACTGCGCTTCAGGCTCGTGCAGAACGACGAGGTGGTGCCGCTGCAGTTCGACGGCACGGCACGCCTGGAGGCGGCCGCCGGCGGCACGCGCGGCCAGGTCTCGGTGCTGGGCGACAAGCCGATCGAGATCGTCGGCGGTGCCGCGCAGCCGACGGCGGGCGCCATCTCCATTTCTGCCGACACCCTCAGCGCGTTGAATGCCGGCACCTTGTCGATCGGTGGGGTCGTCGTGTTCAACAACGGCGCATCCACCGGCGACGCCGGTGCACGCGTTTCCTTCTCCGCCTACGGAACGGGCGGCGTGGTGCGGGTTCACGACGGCGCCAGCCTGCGCGCCGGCCAGATCTTCCTGCTGGGCCAGCAGGTCGACGTCGATGGTGGCGCGGTCCTGGACACCCGGGGCATGGGGCAGCCGAGCATCGATTCCAGCCTGGGCTTTCTGTATGCCAATGACGGCCCGGCGGTGCTCGCGCTGAGCAATGGCTGGCTGGATTTCCTGCCCGCGACGGGCACCGGCAAGATGGTCGTCAGCGACGGCGCCTCGTTGCTCAGCGAAGGCACGATCGCCTTCGCCGCGCCGGGCGGACTGGCATTGGGCGACGTGAACCTGGGCGCGCGCTATCTCACGGTGGCGCAGGACCAGATCAACATCGGCACGGCCGCCAGCCTGGCCGCGGCGCAGACGGCCGGCAGCCTGCAGCCTGGCTGGCAACTGACGCAGGACACGCTGAATCGCCTGCTGCGCCCGTCGTCGTCCGCCGGGGTGCCGGCACTCGAGCGCCTGAGCCTGACGGCCGGCGGCGCCTTCAACTTCTATGGCTCGCTGACGCTGGACACCGGCGACTCGTCGGCGCAGATGGTCTTCAACACCCCGGCCTTCTATGGCCTGGGCGCGGAGGACGACACGGTGCGCATCGCCACCCGCAATTTCGTCTGGAATGGTCTCGCGACCGGCAATGGACGCACCACCAGCCCGTATGCCAATGTGCCGCCGGTGGCGGTGCAGCCCGGCGGGCCCGGTACCGGACGGGGCTCGCTGGTCATCGATGCGCAGACCGTGCAGTTCGGCTACGACGCGATGAGCCAGCCGCAACGGCAGGTGGAGCTCGACCGGCTGGCGCTGGGCTTCGGCGCGGTGGCGATCCATGCCTCCGGACGCGTGACGGCGAACAACAAGGGCGCGCTGTCGGTGGGGCAGTCGCGGGATGCCGATGGCACGCTGCATGGCGGCGCATTGACGATCGCCACGCCGCTGCTGACCGGTGAGGCCGGCGCGGCGATGCGCTATGTGGCGGGCGGCGCGATCGACGTGTCGACGCTGCCGGGAACCAGCGCGGCCGACACGGCTTCCATTGCCGACCTGGGCGCATCGCTGACGCTGGAGGGCCGCAGCATCACCTTGAACACGGCGGTCGCATTGCCCAGCGGCGTGCTCACGCTGAGGGCCGACGGCGATGTGCGCCTGGGCGACGATGCGCGAATCGATCTGTCGGGCCGTGCCGTCACGTTCTACGACATCACCAAATACAGCTGGGGCGGGGACGTGACGATGACCAGCGCCGGGGGCAGCATCGCGCAGTCGGCCGGCTCGCGCATCGATGTCTCGGCCGCGCACAACGATGCGGGATCGCTCACCGTCGGCGCGGCGGCGGGCAGCGCGACGCTGGCGGGCACGCTCGCGGCCACCGGCGGCGGCGCGGGATTCTCGGACGGGCGCTTCGGTCTGACCGTGCAGCGTCTCGCCGACACGGACTTCGCCGCGCTGAACCGGCAGCTCAACGATGCGGGCTTCTTCGGTGCGCGCCGCTTTGTCGTGAAGCAGGGCGACCTGACGGTGGGCACGGGTGTGCGCGCGCGCCAGGTCAGCATCAGCACCGATGGAGGCAGCCTGACGGTGGACGGGACCATCGACGCTTCGAGCGAAGGGCCCGGGCAGATCGACCTGGCCGCGAGCAACGACCTGAGGCTGACCGGCCGCGCCGTGCTCGACGCGCACGCCAGCAGGCTGGTCACCGACAGCCACGGTGCGCCGATCGATGCCGCCAACCGGGCCAAGGTGTCGCTGCGTGCAGTCAACGGAACGGTGAGCCTCGACACGGGCGCGACGATCGACCTGAGCTCGCCCGACGGTATGGCGCGCGGCCGCCTCGAGATCGATGCGCCGCGCGTGGGCAGCACCGGTCCCAGCGCCACCGGCCCCGACGCGCCCGCCAATGCCACCGGCGGAGACATCGCCATCTCGGCGGCCGGGCCGCTGAACATCCGCGGCGCGCAGAGCATCGCGCTCAACGGCGTGGCGCGCTACACCAATGCACCGGCCGACCCGAACGATGCCGACGGCCAGATCGTCGACCAGGCCTACCTCGACCTCATCGACAGCGACAGCCGGGCCTTCGACAACGCCGCACGCGGCAATGCGGGCCTGCAGGCGCGCATCGCCGGACTCGCGGCTTACGCAGCGGCCTTCCACCTGCGCCCCGGCGTCGAGATCGACAGCCGCACGCCGGACGGCAATCTCACGGTCCAGGGCGACCTCGATCTCTCGGGTTACCGCTACGGCCCCGATGCCGATCGCAACCCCGCGTCGGCCCGCTACGGCGCCGGCGAACCGATGTCGCTGGCATTGCGCGCGGGGGGCGACCTCAACATCCACGGCAGCATCAACGATGGCTTCGCGCCGCCGCCCGCGACGCCCGACGATGGCGGCTGGCAGATCCGGCAGCAGGTGCTGCTGACGGGGCAGGCGACGACGCGGGACGTCACGTTCGACGCGCCCTTCAATCCGGACTGGGGCGATGCCTACTACCTGTTCCCCAGCGTCATGACCGGCATCGGCTATCCCGTCGTCGTCTCGGGCTCCGTCTCGGACGGCACCGGCGCCGTCTACCTGCCGGGCGACAGCATTCCGGGCTTCCTGTACGGCACCATCACGGTCGCCGCGGGCACCGTGCTCGTCTCGGATGTCCCCGGCGGCGCGGATATCGTGCTCTCCGGTTCGCGGCCGGAGCCGGGCCGGATGTGGGCCATTGCGCCGATGCTGGCCGCGGGCAGCATGTCGGCGTCCATCCGCCTCGTGAGCGGCGCGGACCTGGCTGCCGCCGATACGCGCTCGTTGCAGACCGGCACGCAGCTTTCGGGGCGCGGCAACATGGTGCTCGACGATCTCCATCTGGCCGCGACACAGGCCGCGCCCGGCAGCCAGGGTCCTGTGCAGCCGTCGGAAGCGCTCAGCGTGATTCGCACCGGCACCGGCGATCTGGATCTGTACGTCGGCGGCGACTACAAACAGAACTCGCTGTTCGGCGTCTACACCGCCGGGACCTCGGTGGCCGGCACCGGCGCCGAATCCGGCTGGAACGCGGCGCGCGCCACCGTGCCCGACGCGACCGATCCGCGCGGCCGCAGCGTCTTGGGTGCCGGCAATTCGGCTTACGAGAACACGCTCGGTGCGCAACGCCTGTGGTTCACGGAAAACGGCGGCGACTTCACGCTGTCGGCGCAAGGCAACGTCAGCGGTTACCTGACGCCCAACGCCATGTCGGTTGGCGACTGGCTGTGGCGCCAGGGCGGCGCCGAACTGGGCCAACGCACCGCCTGGGGACTGAGTTTCGGCAGCTACGTGCTCGACGGCGGCATCTCGCTCGCGACGCTGGGCCTGGCCGGCTACGCCGGGGTCGGCGCACTGGGCGGCGGCAATGCGGTGATCCGCGTCGGCGGCAACATCGGCGTGGCCGGCGACGAGACCAAGGGCCTGCTGGCGTCGGTCGGCGGCAGCGGCCGGATGACGGACGCGGGAACCCTGTTGCAGACCGGCGGCGGCACGCTGGATGTGAAGGCCGGCGGTCTCATCAGCGGCGGCCTGTACGTCAACCTGCGTGGCGACACCCAATTGGCGGCAAGGGACGTCGGCGGTCTGCTGCTGAGCGGCTTTGCCACGGCGAACAACCAGGACCCGCGCGCAGCCGACCCCTACATCGCCCACAGTTCGGTGCGCAGCAGCGCCGTGAACTTCGCGCCGGGCGACGGCACCTTGCGCGTCGATACGCTGGGCGACCTGGTGCTGGGCTCGGTGATCGATCCGGGACGCGTGGGCGAACGATCCGAGACGATGGCATCCGCCGGCGGTGCGAGCGGCTCCGCTGCCAGCTGGTTCACGCTGTGGACCGACCGCACGGCGCTGGCGCTGTTCTCCGCGGGCGGAAACGCCTCGCCGTTCGGCCCCCATGGCGACACGATCGGACTGATCGCCACGTCGACCTTGCCCGCCAGCCTGAGCATGGTGGCTGCCGGCGGCAGCATCTACTACTCGACGGACAACGCGTTCATGGCGCCCTCCCCCTACGGCCACCTGGATCTGCTGGCCAGGGGCCTGGTCAGCGGCGACGAATCCAACAGCGGCTCGACGTCGGGTTCGTTCATCGGGCCGCTCGGCACCAGCGCGGCGGCGATGAGCACGCCGCAGCACCCTGCCTGGCAGATCGTCGACGACACGCCGCAGCGGAACCTCGTCGGCACCAACCACTGGCGCGGCCTCGATGCGGCATCGGATCGCCTGTCCCTCTACGACTTCAACCTCGTTTCCGGCGGTGCATACCAGGGCGCGGGCGGTACGCTGTTCATGTTCGGGCCGAACACGGTGAGCGACAGCAGCATGGCCGGCAGCGGCGTGATGTCGCATGTCTATGCACTGACCGGCGATGTGATCAAGGTCCAGATCGGCCAGGCGATCAACGTCAACTGGAGCGTGGGGCAGAGTGCCACGCTCTACCAGGCCTCCAAACCGCTGCGGATGCTGGCCGGCGGCGACATCGTCAACAGCAGCGGGTTGATCGTGCAGGACGCCGTCACCGACGTCTCGATGATCGCGGCGCAGGGCGACGTGATCTTCTCCAATTTCTCGATCGCCGGCCCCGGCACGCTCGAAGTGTCCGCGGGCGGTCAGGTCTATCAGGGCAACATCGCCAGCCTGACCAGCATGGGCGCGCTGGTCCCCGGCGATCTGCGGCCGGGTGCCGGCATCGTGGTGCAAAGCGGCCTGGGCAAGGGGCTGCCGGGACAGGGCGCGACCGACGTCGCCGGCTTCGCGCGGCAGTATCTCGATCCGGCCCGCGCGATCGATCCGTCGGCGCCACTGGCCGACCAGCCGGGTCGGGTCGTGAAGACCTACGACGCTGAACTCGCGCAGTGGCTGAAGGATCGCTATGGCTACCTGGCCACTTCGGCCCTCGATGCACTGAGTTATTTCCAGGCCCTGGCGCCGGAGCAGCAACGCATCTTCGTGCGGCAGGTGTTCTACGCCGAACTCACCGCCGGCGGCCGCGAATACAACGCGCCGGACAGCAAGCGTTTCGGCAGCTATCTGCGCGGACGCAATGCGATCGCCGCGCTGTTCCCCGAACAGGATGCGGCGGGCCAGGCCATCGTCCGCCGCGGCGATCTGACGCTGTTCCAGGGGGCGCCGAAGAATGCGGGCATCCGCACCATCGCCGGAGGCGATGTCCAGATACTGACGCCGGGCGGAAAGACGATTCTCGGCGTGGAAGGCGTCGCGCCTTCCACCACGCCCGATGCCGTGCCCGCCGGCCTGCTCACGCAGGGCGAAGGCAGCATCGACATGTACAGCAAGGGCAGCATCCTGCTGGGCCTGTCGCGCATCATGACCACCTTCGGCGGCGACATCCTCGCCTGGTCCGCCGAGGGCGACATCAACGCGGGTCGCGGCTCGAAGACGACGCTGGTGTACACGCCGCCCAAGCGCGAGTACGACACGCTCGGCAACGTGAAGCTCTCGCCCAACGTGCCGAGCACGGGCGCGGGCATCGCCACGCTCGATCCGATTCCCGAAGTGCCGCCGGGCGACGTGGACCTGATCGCGCCCTTGGGCACGATCGACGCGGGCGAAGCAGGCATCCGCGTTTCGGGCAACGTCAATCTCGCGGCGCTGCAGGTGGTGAATGCGGCCAACATCCAGGTCAAGGGTGAGTCGGCCGGGTTGCCGGTGGTCGCGTCGGTGAACGTGAGCGCCTTGACCAATGCGAGTGCCGCGGCATCGCAGGCCGCGATGGCCGCGCAGGACACGGTGCAGCGCGAACGCACGGCCGCGCGGCAGGCCTTGCCCTCGGTATTCACGGTGCGCGTGCTCGGTTTCGGCAACGAGGCGCCCGACGAAAAAGGCACGGATAGCTTGCCCCGTCCAGGCGCGCAGTCCGGCGTTCCGCGCCCCTACAACGCCTCCAGCGTCGCGCAGATCGTGGGGCTGGGAAACAACATCGACCCCAGGCAATGGGCCCGCCTGACCGACGACGAGCGTCGCAGCCTGCAGCGGGATCGATAGCTCCGCTCTCTCCGCGTTTGCGCTTTCGCAGGCCTCGTTTCGCGCGAGGCCTGGGATGGCGCGTCCCCCCAACCCGAGGATCGATCCGTCATGGACCTGAGCGTTGTGCAGTACCTGGAGATGCCCGCGGCCGCCCCTGCTGCGCAGGAGGATCTCGCCGGGATCGACGACAGCCTCGCGCTGCGCGACGTGCTGGTCATGAACTACGACGGCTTGAAACGCCAGCTGGCGCGCAAGTTCGGCTGCGCGGACATGGCCAGCGAATGCCTGCACGACGCATGGTTGCGCCTGGGTGAAAGCAGCCTGGCGGTGCCACTGCCCAACCGGCAGGCCTACGTCTACCGGGTCGCCTGCAACGCGGCGATCGATCGCTTGCGCGGCGCGCGCGCTCGGCGCACGGTGAGCATGGAGGACGTCGACCTGGACGCCTTGGCGGACGCCACGCCCGGCCCCCACGAGATCGCCGAGCAGCGCTCCGAGGTGCTGGCGCTGGACCGTGCCCTGCGAGCTTTGCCTCGTCGGCATCGCGCCGTGCTGGTCGCGCTGCGCATCGAGGAACGAACGCGCGAGGAAGTCGCCGACTGGCTGCGCATCTCGCTGCGTACCGTGGACACCACGCTGCGCCAGGCCCTGGGCCACTGCGCCGAACGGAGGGTTCCCGAAGCGCCCGCCGGCGTGGGTTGTCCCCAGCTCACGCGGGATGCGACAACCGCTCGCAGTGCTCGATCAGCAGTTCGGTCAGCACGCGTATCTTCCTGGCCGGATGCTGGCCGGGCGGCCGGATGACGTAAGCCCCCGCGGGGGGCGGTGGATAGCGCGTCATGACCGGCACCAGCGCACCGGCGGCGATGTATTCGTGCGTGAGCCAGTCCGGCACATAGGCGATCCCGAGGCCCGCCACCGCGGCGGCGACCAGCGCCGTGCCGTTGTCGGCCTTGAATCGCCCCTGCGGTCGGACCGTGATGATCCGGTCGCCATCCATCAGTTGCCAGGCCTCGGTGCCCTGCATCAGCGCTTCATGGGCACCGAGTTCGTCCGGGGTCTCGGGCGACCCGTGCGCGCTGATGTAGCTCGGGCTCGCCACGAGCTTGCCGTAGATCGGGCCGACGCTTCTTGCAATGAGGTTGGAGTCCTCGAGATAGCCGACCCGGATCGCGCAGTCGAAGCCTTCGGCGATCAGATCGACGAATCTGTCGCTGTAGCAGGTCTGGATGTGGAGCTGGGGATGGCGCTTCGCCATCTCGGCGAGCATGGGCGCGAAGTGCGTCGGGCCGAAACTCAATGGCACCGCGATCCTCAGGCGGCCGCGAAGCTCGCCCGCGGGCAGGATCGTCTCCATGGCCGTGTCGATGTCGACGCAGACCTTGGCCGCGTAGTCGCGGAACGTGCTGCCGGCTTCCGTGAGCGCGGCGCCGCGCGTGGATCGCGCGAGCAGTTGAACACCCAGTTCCGCTTCGAGCCGAAGCAGTCGCCGACTCACCATCGACTTGGAGATGCCCAGTCGCACCGCCGCCGGCGACACCCCTCCGGCACTGGCCACTTCGACGAATGTACGCAGGTCCTCGATGTCCAAGCTGGCGTTCCTCCAATCGCGACACAGTTCGCCGAAGAATGGTACTACCGGGCGAAGAGCGGGATCGCAATACTCCCTGCGGACGGCATCGCCACGAGCGGTGCCGTCGTCCAGAACCCCTCCCGCTGACAGCGGCAACACAGGAACCAGCAATGACTTCTCGCAACGGCCTCTCTTCGCTTCTTCGTCCCGAAGACTCGGTCCTCGTCCTGATCGACCACCAGCCCTACCAGCTCGCGAACCTGAACAGTCACGAACCGCAGATGGTCATCAACAACACCGTCGGCCTCGCGAAGGCCGCCAAGGCCTTCGGCGTCCCCACCATCCTGACCAGCGTGATCGCCGAGCGCGGCGGCCTCCTCTTTCCCCAGCTCACCGAGGTCTTCCCCGGGCAGGAGGTCATCGACCGTACGTTCATCAACACCTGGCAGGACAAGGCGGTGGTCGATGTGGTCAAGGCCACGGGCCGCAAGCAACTGATCATCGCGGGCCTGTGGACCGAGGTCTGCGTCGCGATGCCGACGATCCAGGCGCTCGGCGAAGGCTGGGACGTCACCGTGGTCACCGACGCGTCCGGCGGCGTCTCCGTCGAGTCGCACCAGGTCGCGATCCAGCGAATGATCGCGGCCGGCGCGAACATGCTCACCTGGCTCGCCGTCGCCTCGGAATGGCAGCGCGACTGGGCACGCACCGAGAGCGCCGCTGCATTGACCCAGGTGATCACGCAACACGCGGGAGGCAGCGGCATCGCGTACCTTTGGGAGCAGCAGTTGCTCAATACGCCGGTGCCTGCCAAGGCGGCCTGACGGAATCAAGGGGGATGGACGCGCTTCCGTCGAGACGTTGCGAAGGCTGAGCGCCGGCTCGAGCCACTTCATCCCCGAAGGGCCTGGGCGCTCGCGCATGGACCGCGGCCAGGCCGAATGGCGCGGACGGCATCGGGACAACCGAGGAGCCGGCTGTCGGAAAATGCGGCGAAGGCCACGCCGTGGCCGCGACGGCTTCGTGACGAATCCGTGCTTTCGACCGCCCTCGCCCCTTCGATGCCATGCGTGACTTTCTCTATTACTCGCTGATGCTCCTGCTGGGATTCGCCTGGTACTGCTTCGGGCAGAAACTGCTGAAGAAGGGCAACCGCGACGAGAACGACGAACTCACCAAGGGCTTCGTCGGACCGGTCGGCTTCCTCGTGGCGGGCGCCATCGCGTGCTATCTCTTCGTCTCCACCTTGCGCGCGCTGATCCGGGGCGAGGTGCCGTGCCTCGGCAAGGCCTGCTCGGGGCAGGTGTATGCGCTGGCGACGCATGCGGGGGAGTATTGGTCGAACGTCTTCTACATGGTGTGGCTCGTTCTCGCGCTGGGGTATGCGCTGTACGTGACGTTCAAGATCTGGTTCCGGGTCTGATGCCCGGCCTTGGACGAGAATTGCGCACCGGCCGATGCATGAGGCCGGCATGACCCGCCATGCGAGGAATCGACCCATGCGCCTGTGCAGGCTGTTCATCCCGATGATCGTTTCGACCGCCGCCTTGTGCGCAGGGGTCGCGAGCGCGGCCGAACTCTGTTCCCGGGCTTCACCGCGCGCGGGCGCCGAAGTCACCCACACGCACGGCTTCGACTTCATCGTCGATCCCCAGCCGGTTCCGAATGCGTTCACCGGTTGCCAATACGGCTGGATCGGCGATGGCAATGCGCCGTCCACCATGGAGAAGGTCATCACCGCCTACTACGTCGCTGGCCGCGTGCAGTGGTACGAAGCGCGCTGGCCCGATCGCCCGCTGCATCGTTGCATGTACGAAGGCGGTGTCATCGCGCCCGGCAAGTCCGTCAATGCTTCGGCATGCCCGGTCAAGGAAGCCGACGCCCAAGTGCCGCGTTGAAGCTGCAGCGACATCGATGCCATCGACGGCAGATCCACTCGTCGCGCCCCACCTGCACAACTTCGACAGATGCATATGAAGCAAGGTCTATGGTTCTCGCTCGCCGTGCTCGTCTCATCGGCCCACGCCACGGAGAACCGCGGTGCGGAACAGCAACTCGCCTACTGTGTCGCGCTGGCCTCCCGGACCGTGGAAGACATCTCCAAAGACGGAACGCGTGCCGCCGCGATGCGCTGGATGCGCTTGTCGGCGCGCTACATCGACAGGCTCGAGGAACTGGCTCCCACGACCGCCCAGCGCCGCGCCTTGCTGGATCGGGCGCTCGAAGACATCGACGCCGAGAGTGCGCGGCTTCGAGCGTCGGAGCGGCCACTCTTCGAATCCATTCGAAGCACCGATCAGGCGCTCGCCGCCTGCGACGAATTGGCTGCGGCAAGGCCCCGCCGATAGCTCCTCACATGTTGAGAATCCCGGATTCCGTGTACGCACCAGACGAAAAAGCGCGAGCGACACGTCGACGGACATGGATCGGCGTGCAGCTGCTCGTCACACTTCCATTTCTGTTCGCGCTGGGCATAGCCACCGAGATGCTGTTCGCACAACCTGGCAAGGGCTACAGAACATCCTCCGGAATCTACGTTGCCTGCGAAGCCCTGGCACCAAGGGCCAAGAGCTACTCGCCCCCGCGTTGCGCCCGCTTCGGATCGATGGGCACCAACCCCGCCGGCTTCGCGTTGGCCATCGCATCGCTGGGCCTGCTCAGCGCCGTCATCTGGGTGAGCTGCAGACCTGGCCGCGGGTTCCGCTTCTCACGGTAGGCCAACACCGATCGTGCAGCGCCATCCGATCGATGTTCGTTGCTACGATCCCGCACCCATTCACCGCGGCCACCCACGACGCACGCCGAAGGCGCCCGATGCGGATCGGCGGCCGTGCCGCTGCGTGCTCGCTCACCACTGCCGCACCACCATTGCGCGTCTCCTCGCGATCGTTGAACCCGTCGTCGGGTGTCGAGCCCCCATCGCCAAGCGGCGTACACCGCCCTGCGATTCGACCGCACGATACCAAAGACGGCCTCGAGGAGCGCCCCGCGCCAGCAAACTCAGAAGGCGCTCTTGACCACGCCCCCATCCACGCGAAGCGCCGCGCCCGTGGTCGCCGACGCGAGCGGACTCGCCACATAGGCCACGAGCGAAGCCACCTCCTGCGGCGAAGCAAAACGCTTGATCAGCGAGGTCGGGCGAACATGGTCGAAGAACTCCGCCTCGACCTGCTCGAAGCTCTTGCTGCTCGAGCGCGCCATGCCCTCGACGAAGTCGCCGACGCCGCGCGATTTCGTCGGGCCGGGCAGCACGCTGTTAACCGTGATGTTCGTGCCGGCGACCGATTCCGCGAGCCCGCGCGACACCGCGAGCTGCGCGGTCTTCGTCACGCCGTAGTGGATCATCTCGGTCGGTATCTGCACCGCGCTTTCGCTCGAGATGAAGATGATCCTGCCCCAGTTCGCCCGCTTCATCTCCGGCAGCACCAGGCGCGCGAGGCGCACGCCGCTCAGCACGTTGACGTCGAAGAAGCGCAGCCAGTCCTCGTCGGGGATGTCCTCGAAGGCCTTGGCCTCGAAGATGCCGAGGTTGTTGACGAGGATGCCGATGCCGGGATGGCGGCGCACGAGTTCCTCGGCGGCGTCGGCGCGACTGAGATCGCCGGCGTAGCCGACCACCGTGCCTTGCGTCTGCGAGCGGATGCGCTCCACCGCCTCGTCGACCGCGGTCTGCGACCGGCCGTTGACGATGACGCTGGCGCCCTCCTGGGCCAGCGTGTGCGCGATGGCATAGCCGATGCCTGCGGTGCTGCCGCTGACCAGGGCCAGCTTGCCCTTCAGTTGAAGATCCATGTCGATGCTCCTTGTGTCGATGACGAGATGGGTTGCCTGTCAGCCCAGGAAATTGACCAGCGCGGGAATGACCTGGTCGGGCGCCTCTTCCATCAGCCAGTGACCGGACCCCTTGACGATCACGCCCTGCACGTTGGTCGCGACCATCTTGCCCTGTTCGATCAGGAAAGTGCCACCGGCTTTTTCCCCGGAGAGCACCAGCATCGGCATGGGCAGCGGCGTCTTGCCCAGTTCGGCGAACTCGGCCGCGTCCTGCTCGAAGGCCTTGAAGTACTCGAAACCGGCGCGCATGCCGCCGGGCTGCGCGTAGGCCTTGGCATAGAAGCGGCGATCGGCCTCGGGCACCGAGCGCTTGGGGTCGGCCGCGAAGTCGTTCCAGAAATGCTCGAAGTAGATGCGCTCGCGCCCGTGCACCAGCGCCAGCGGCGTCGCGCCGTGGAAATGGAAATGCCAGAGGTCGCGCAGCAGCCAGACGTTCTGCCATTGACCGATACCGGGCAGGAAGGCGTCCATGAGCACCACCTTGTCGGTCTCCGACGGGAACTGCGCGGCATAGGCGTAGGCCACCATCAGGCCGATGTCGTGGCCCACGATGCTCACGTTGCGGATGCCGAGCGACTTGACGAGCTCGTGGATGTCGACGGCCATGTTCTTCTTGCCGTAGCCGCTCTCGGGCTTCGACGAGTTGCCCGCGCCGCGCAGATCGGGCACGACCACGGTGTGCGTCTTGGCCAGCAGCGGCATCAGCGGATTCCACATGTGGCCGGTCTCGGCATAGCCGTGCAGCAGCACGATGGCCGGCCCGGTGCCGCCGATGCGGTAGTTGATGCGGGTGCCGTTCACCTCGGCGCTGCCTGCGCGAAAGCCCGGTACCGCGTCGACTGCGGACGCGGCGTGCGCCACGGGGCCGAAGCTCAGCGCGGCGCCGAATGCGGCGGCACCGGCGATCAGCGCGCGGCGGGTGGGGGCGGGATGGGGGGTGTTCATGTCTGGGCCTTTCGGTCTGTTTTGGGGGTGAAGCGAATTTATGATTCAGCTTCACTTCCAGAAAGGCCCCAAAAGTGGTTTACTCATTCAGCTTTCATGAATGATTGGAGCCTGGGGCCATGGACCGATTGCGTGCGTACGAGGTTTTCGTGACCGTGGTCGCGCGCGGCAGCTTCGTCAAGGCGGCCGACGCGCTCGACACCTCCCCGGCCAACGTGACGCGCTACGTCAACGAGCTCGAAGCCCACCTGCGCACGCGGCTGATCAACCGCACCTCGCGCCGCCTGTCGCTCACCGAAGGCGGCGAAGCCCTGTTCGACCGGGCGAAGTCGATCCTCGAAGAAGTGGCGGAGACCGAGGCGCTCGCGACCACTGCGTCGCTCCAGCCGCGCGGGCGGCTGCGCCTCAATGCGCCGCTGAGTTTCGGCAGCCTCGTGCTGGCACCGCTGTGGCCAAAGTTCATGGCGAAGTACCCCGACGTCGAGCTCGACATCGCGCTCATCGACCGCGTAGTCGACATCGTCGAGGAGGGCTACGACCTGGCGATCCGCATCTCGCGGACCACGTCGGGCAATCACATCGCGCGCAACCTGGGGCGTTCGCAAAACCTCGTGTGCGCCTCGCCCGACTACCTGGCGAGGCATGGCATGCCCGAGGTGCCCGCGGACCTGTCGCGGCACCTGTGCCTGGGCTATACCTACGGCGCGACCTCCGACGAGTGGCAGTTCGCCGGCCCCGGCGGGTCGCTGGAATCCGTTCGCGTGCGCTGGGCCTTGCGGGCCAACAACGGCGAAACCGCTCGCGCGGCGGCGCTTGCCGGCGCCGGCATCATCTGGCAACCGAGTTTCGTGATTGGCGACGACGTGCAGGCCGGGCGACTGGTCGAGGTCATGCCGGGCTATCGCATGCCGCCGATCGACATCCTCGCGATCTACGCCAGCCGTCGCCATCTCAGCGCGAAGGTGCGGGTGATGGTCGACTTTCTGGTCGATGCGCTTCAGAGTTCGCCGCGGGAAAAAGTCGAATCGGCGA
Organism: Variovorax sp. 20P10.2.4; assembly: GCF_058244205.1. NCBI lineage: Bacteria > Pseudomonadati > Pseudomonadota > Betaproteobacteria > Burkholderiales > Comamonadaceae > Variovorax > Variovorax sp. 20P10.2.4. The sequence continues at coordinate 20,048 of NZ_JBZAYE010000006.1, read as the reverse complement.
TGGCGGGCCATTGAGATCCAAACGTCTTGCGAGGCCTCCTGTTCAATTGCCTCGCCGTTGCGTCGCACGGAAAGTCCTCGAACCGTATCTACTGACACCACGCAATACCGACATTCCCGCAGCGAACTAATTTCGGCTTGACGAATGGACAGGCCTCGCGCAATCTCCGTCGAGGGGAGTGGCTGTGGAGAGAGGGGGTCGAGATGACGATTCGCATTCGCGCCCAGCACGCGCGCCTTGCCCTTCAACGCGAAACGCTGGTCATGCTCGTCGCATACAGCTCCGTCGGGCTTTGGGTGATTTTCTGGTTTGGCGATTAGCGGTAATTCGAAAAAATTCATGCCGGCGCGGCGCGCGAGGAAGCGCATTGCGCCTCGCATTCCATCACCATGGGTGGCCGATGGCGTGGAGTTCCGAAAAGCCCGGTCTCACCGATTCCGGTGCCCGAGCCATGGCGAACTTCGCAGGCTCCTGATTGACCTCGCAACCTCCGCCATTCCCCACTGAAATCCGTTGTCAGCCAATAGACCTGATTGGCAATTTCTCCATTGCATCGAGATATCCACTGCAAAAAAAGCAAGGTGCAATTGCAATAGCGGCACTCGACACTGCAACCCCCCGCATGGGATCAACTCACCTGAAGGAGCTTTCGCAATGTCGACGCTTCCCGGTCATTACACAATTCTCTCGTTCGTTGGCGGCGGCATCCGCGGCCTGCTCTCCGCCACCATCCTCCAGCGTCTGTACGACGCCAACAAGGCGCTGCTGGACAAAACGAGAATGTTCGCCGGCGATGAACTGAACTTCTACAACGCCATGAACCCCGACCCGCGGACGCCCGCCTACTCGATCGACAAGGTGCTGGGCAGCCAGAAAGCCATCCACTTCGACACGAAGATCGCCGACGCGCGCAAGGACGTCCTGCTCGTCTCGTTCAACGTCGGCCAGGTCGAGCCCGACCGCGACAACAAGATGATGCCCACGCCGTGGAAGCCGATGATGTTCACGAACATGCTCGGCAGCGACCGGGACCGGCTGGACGGCCTCGACGGCAACGGCGACACCCCCATCGCGGTGGCCGCGACGTCCAGCGGCGCCATGCCGGGACAGCTGGGGTCCATTGACGGGAACGTCGATGGCGCCTTCTTCGACTGGGGCGCCCAGCAGTGGAACACCGAGGACTGCTACGGCGTGGCGCTGGACTACCAGAAGGACACGCCGATGGCCTTCTGCTTCCTGCCTCCGACCAACGAAGGCTGAGAGCCCGCGGCGCGCTGATGGTGCTCGCTAGAGCACCATCAGCATCTCGTGCCAGGACATCCCGCCATGGTCGGACGGCGAAGGCCTCACATAGCCGTACCCCTGCCGTGCATAGAGCGCCACGTGGCGCTCCTTGCACATCAGGTGGATCGTTTGCTTGCCCGCCTGCCGCATCCGGTCGATGAAGATCTTCATCATCACGCTGGCGTACCCGCGCCCCTGGAACAGGGGATCGATGACCACGGACATGATCACGACGTTGGGCGCCGCGGCGTCGTGGCCGACCAGCTCCTTGAACGCCTCGTCCGACATCACGACCTCGTGCGCGCACCCACTGTTGATGAAGCCGATGAGCTGCCCCTCGAGCTCCATGACGAGGAAGCCCTGCGGGTACTGGTCGATGCGCGTGCGGATCCTGGCCAGGGTGGCGGCTTCGTCGCCCTCGTAGGCGCCGATCTCTATCGCGTAGCAGCGTTCGGCATCGGTAGGAAGGGCCTGGCGGAAAACGGGTTCTGGCATGGATGAGGGGTTGGAACGAGGCATGCGCCCATCATGCCGTCCGGCGATGGCGCGCGCGCAGGGTGTCCGATGGCGCCTCGCCGAATTGCGCCTTGTACTGCTGCGCGAGGCGGCTCAGATGAAAGAAGCCGTGGGCGAACGCGATGTCCGTCACCGTGTCGTCGTCCGCGCCGTCCAGCAATCGCTCGCGCACCTGCGCGAGGCGGATCTGCCGCAGGTAGGCGGTCGGCGTCATCCCCCGGTGCGCCTGGAACGCCAGCTGCAAGGCACGCACGCCCACGCCCAGCGACGAGGCGATGTCGGACACCGTCAGCGACAGGTCCGCGATGCGGTCGTGAATGAGCGCCTCGGCCAGGCCCGCGAGGCGCGCGGGCCGCGATGCCGGCCGCTCTCCGCGCATCCAGCCGGTGTAGTTGTGCGGATGCCCGTGCAGCAGGGACATGAGAACGAACTGCTCGAGCGAACGGTACGCCGGGGCCGGCAGCGCCGCGGGCAAGGTGTCGACCAGGTCCCACACGCCGGACCATGAACGCTCGAGCGCCGGCGTGAACGGCACGGGGTCGAACTTCAGCCCGTCGTCGAGCGGACGGCCGACGAGGCTGGCGCAGCACGCCTCCAGCGTCGCCGTGTCGGGCCGGAAGGTGATCTGCTCGAAGCTGGCGCCGAAATCGAAGCGGGTCGGCCGGCCGGCCGATACGGGGATCGTCGTGCCGGCGCGCCAGGTGGCGCTGCGGTTGCCCTGCGACACGGTGCCTTCGCCGGCGGTGCAGCGCATGAACAGGAACAGGCCGGGGAACTCGCCCGCGTCGACCTCCACGCGCGCGCCGTAGGCGAGCTGGACCAGCGCCAGCGGCCTCGCCTCGGTCGCGCTCAGCCGGGTGTCCAGGGCCTTGGCCCGGCGATCCAGGTGGAGCTCGTGCGGGCAGTACACGGCGCCCACGGCGTGGATGGCTTCGTCGAGATCATGGGTCCGATAGTGCATGGTCGCCCCTTCCACAGACGGCGCGACAGCTTCTGCGTGCTGCCGCCGGGCCCGCATTCTAGGGGTGCGTTCCCTCGCGTTCCCTCGCGTTCCCTCGCTGAGCGACGCGATGCGGGAACGCCCGGAGCCCTCGTCCTGCGCATCGCGGATAGCGCTTCGCATTCCGGATCGCGGCGCGGCGCGTCTTCCTGAAGACTGGCGCCAGCCGAGCCGACCGTGCCCCACAGGCCGGTCGCGCCCCCATCCATCCATGCACAGGAGTCCCTTGATGAGCTCGATCCACGACCTCGGTCTTTCCGAAACCTACGGTGCCTTCATCGACAACGCGTTCCAGCCGGTCGACGGTCCGACCTTCGAGGCGCGGCATTCGGGCACCGGCGAGCAGGTCGCGCGCATCGCGCGCTGCGGCGCGGCCGAGGTCGATGCGGCCGTGCGGGCCGCCGCCAGGGCCTTCCCGGCCTGGCGCGCCACCGCGCCCGAGGAGCGCTCGGCCCTGCTGCTGAAGCTGGCGGCGGCCGTGGAAGCCGACCAGCAGCGCCTCGCGCGCATCGATTCGATCGACATCGGCCGGCGCCTGTTCGAGACCGGCCTCGATCACCAGTTCGCGATCTCGCAGTACCGCTACTTCGCGGCCGCGGCCCTCACGCACGAGGGATTCGGCCGCCCGATCCCCGGCGGCTACCTGGTCGCCAGGCGCGAGCCCTATGGCGTGTGCGGCCAGATCATTCCGTGGAACGTGCCCGCGATCATGGCGGCCTTCAAGATCGCGCCCGCGATCGCGGCGGGCAACACGGTGGTGCTGAAGCCCGACGAGAACGCCTCGCTCAGCACGCTGGAGCTGTGCCGGCACATCGCGAAGATCTTTCCACCCGGCGTCATCAACATCGTGCCCGGCTTCGGCGAGGAGGCCGGGGCCGCGCTGACCGCGCACCCCGGCGTGGCGAAGCTGGCCTTCACGGGCAGCAGCGAGGTCGGGCGGATCATCTCGCGCGCCGGCGCCGACCGGCTGGTTCCGGTGTCGCTGGAACTGGGCGGCAAGAGCCCGAACATCATCTTTCCCGACATCGAGGACATCGACGCGGTGGTCGACAACGCGATGTTCGCGACCCTGTACTGCAACGGCCAGTCCTGCCTCGCGGGCACCCGGCTGTTCGTGCACGACGCGGTCTACGACGCCGTGATGGACCGCCTCGTCGCCGGCATGGAGCGCGTGCGGGTCGGCGCGGCGCTCGCGCCCGACACCGTGCTCTCGAACCTCGTGTCGCCCGAGCAGGGCCGGCGCGTGATGAACTACATCGACATCGGCAAGGCCGAGGGCGCGCGGCTGATGACCGGCGGCCAGCGCGTTGCCATCGAGGGGCAAGCCCACGGCCACTTCATCGCGCCGACGGTGTTCGAGGCCGACAACCGCATGCGCATCGCGCAAGAAGAGATCTTCGGCCCGGTGCTCAGCGTGATCCGCTGGAAGGACCAGGACCGGATGATCGAGGAGGCCAACGGCGTGCGCTACGGCCTGGCCGCCGGCCTCTACACCAGCAACCTGCGCAACGCCTGGGACACGGCCGACCGGCTGCAGGCCGGCTCGGTGTGGATCAACCACTACTTCAACCTCGCGAGCGGCTCGCCCTTCGGCGGCTTCAAGGAGAGCGGGATCGGCAGCGAGTACTGCCACGAGACGCTCAACATGTACACGCACCTCAAGGCCGTGACGATCCAGACCCAGGTGGCGGCCCCGTGGTTCGCCCCCAGGGCCTGAGCCCGCGGCACGCAGCGCTTCGCCCTCCCCCCACCCCCTACATCCAAAGAGGTCATCCCATGCAGATCACAGCCGCCGTCATGCGCGAGAAGGGTGGCAAGTTCACCCTCGAAGACATCGAACTGGAGGCGCCGCGCGACGACGAGGTGCTCATCCGCATGAAGAGCTGCGGCGTCTGCCACACCGACACCCTGCCGCGGGACCAGGTGGTGCCGGCGCCCTTCCCCGCGGTGTACGGCCACGAGGGCGCGGGCATCGTCGAGCAGGTCGGCAGCCGCGTGAGCAAGCTGAAACCCGGCGACCACGTCGTGATGAGCTGCAACTTCTGCGGCCACTGCGACACCTGCCAGACCGGCAAGCCCATGTACTGCCGGCACTTCTTCAAGGCCAATTTCGGCTTCGCGCGCATGGACGGAACGCCCACCATGCGCCAGGGCGGCGACGTCGTGCACGGGGCCTTCTTCAACCAGTCCTCGTTCGCGACCTATGCGCTGGGCACCGAACGCAGCGTGGTGAAGATCCCGTCCGACGTGCCGCTCGAGATCATGGGGCCGCTGGGCTGCGGCGTGCAGACCGGCGCGGGCGCGGTCATCAACTCGCTGCGCCCGCAGGCCGGCGATTCGATCGCCATCTACGGCGCGGGATCGGTCGGCCTCTCGGCGCTGCTCGCGGCCAACGTGACCGGCTGCGCGATCCGCATCTGCGTCGACCCGAACGAGGCGCGCCTGCAGTTCGCGCTCGAGCTCGGTGCCACCCATGTGGTCAACCCGCGAACCACCGATCCGGTGCGGCGCATCCAGGAGATCACCGGCGGCGGCGGCACGCAGTTCTCGCTCGAGACCTCGGGCAACCTCACGGCCCTGCGCCAGGCCGTCGACTCGATCCAGATCATGGGCGAGTGCGGCATGATCGGCGCACCCGCCTTCGGCAGCGAGATCGGCCTCGACACCTGGGGCCTGCTGCTGGGCCGCAAGATCCGCGGCATCTGCGAAGGCGACTCGGTGCCGGACCTGTTCATCCCGAAGCTGGTCGAGCTGTATCGGCAGGGGCGCTTCCCCTTCGACAAGCTGATCCGGTTCTATGCCTTCGACCAGATCAACCAGGCCGTGGAAGACGGCGAGCAGGGCCGGACCATCAAGGCCGTGCTGCGTTTCCCCGACTGACGCAGGCTGCAAGCTTTCGAGGACCGATGTTCATGGCATTGAATCGACGAGGCGCCTTCAAGCTGGCCACGACCCTGGCGCTGCTGAGTTCGAAACCCACGGCCGCGGGCACCGGCCAGGGCGCGGGCACGCGCCCCGCGATCGACACGCAGGCCGGCGCGCTCGAGTTCGAGCTCGGCATGCCCACGGCGCGCACCGTGGACAGCCTCTACCAGGCGCTCGACCACCAGAGCGCCGTGATGAGCTATCTCTGGGCCATCCCGATCGTCGGCATGGAAAGCGCGCGGCAGATGCTGGTCGACAACGCGGGCGCCCGCAGCGGCGACTTCGTGCGGGTGTCGGGCTACCGCGACGTCAGCGCGATGCTCGGCTCGAACGTCACCACGCCCTATGTCTTCGCCTTCTTCGATCTTTCGCGGCAACCGCTGGTGCTGCACTATCCGCCGGGTGCGACCGCGGGCTCGCTGATCGACTGGTGGGACCGTCCCCTGTGCGATGTCGGCATGACCGGGCCCGATGCGGGCCAAGGCGCCGTGTTCGTGCTGCTCGGTCCGGGGCAGCAGGCGCCGGGCGAGCTGCCGGCCGGCGCGCAGCTGCTGCGATCGCGCACCTTCAAGGTCCTGCTGTTCTGCCGCGGACTCGATGCCGACCTGGCGCAGGTGGAAACGGTCTTCTCGGCCCTGCGCGTCCATCCGCCCGGCCAGCAGCCTGCTACGGCAAAGACTCGCCTGCTGCGCTTCAAGCCCGAGGGCGAACTCACGAGCATGGCGCATCCACGGGGCCTCGCCTACTGGCAACGGCTGGCGAATGCGCTGCGGGGAGAGCCCGTGGAGGATCGCGACCGCTTCTTCGCCGCCCTGCTCGCGCCGCTCGGCATCGGCGCCGATCGCCCCTTCGCGCCCGATGCCCGGCAACAGGCCGTCTTGGAGAAGGCCGCGATCGTGGGCGAGGCCACGGCCAAGGCCATCGCCTTCCGCAAGCGCATCCCCGGCATGCGCTATCGGCCCGACACCCACTGGGAATACTTGATCGCGCCCGGCTTCGACAACGCGCAGGACGTGCCCGGCGGCACGCTGTTCGAGGAGCGCACGGCCTTCTTCTACGAAGTCACCGGCACCTCGGCGGCCGTGCTGACGCGGACGCCCGGCGTCGGCGCGGCCTATCTCGCCGCCTACTTCGACGCGAAGGCGGCCCCGTTCGACGGCGCGCGCAGCTACCGCCTGCGCGTGCCGGCGGACGTGCCCGCAAGGTTGTTCTGGTCGGTCACGCTGTACGACACGCAGACCCGCGGCCTGATCCAGAACGCGCAGCAGATCGTCGACCGCTCCTCGCGCCAGGACCTGGCGAAGAACGCCGACGGATCTGTCGACATCGTGCTGGGTCCGACGCCTGCGCCGGGCCTCGAGAAGAACTGGATCCCCACCACGCCCGGACATTCCTGGTACGTCTATTTCCGTCTCTTCGGCCCACTCTCGGCCTACTTCGACCGCACCTGGGTGCTGCCCGACATCGAGGCGCTGTAGCGCATCGCTTCAGGACCGATCGACCGCGCGCTCGGTCTCCTCGAGAAAACGCAGCAGGCCCTCGATCTCCGTCGACTTGTCGAACACCGCATCGGCGCCCAGCAGCAGCGCGCGCTCGCGCATGTCTTTGGTCGCGAAGTTCGAGAAGATCACCATGCGCTGGCGCGGCAGGCGATCCCTGCAGCCCATGAGCACGCCGAAGCCGGTGCCGTGGCGCAGGAAGAGATCGACCACGGCCACGTCCCATTGGCCATCGGCATCGTGCAGCCAGGCCACGGCCTCGGCCTGGGTCTCCGCGCTGCCGACCATGTGCACGGGCGCGAGCTCCTCCAGCGTCGCGATCAGGCTGTCGCGAATCAGGGGGTTGTCCTCGACGAGGTAACCGGTCAGGCTCATGGTGTTTTCGCCATCGTGTGGACCTGGGCCCTCAGGGCGCGAACGACCGCCGCAGCCGCTCGCCCGCGAAGGCCTGCGCGTCCCTGGCCTTCTCGAGCACCGCCGCGGCGCCGAAGAACTCGTGCGCCACGCCCTCGAATTCCTTGCGCGCGACCTCCACGCCCGCGTCGATCAGCGCACTCTCGAGCCGCGTGCCATCGCTGCGCAGCGGATCGAGCCGCGCATTGACGATGGTGACCGGCGCCAAACCGGCGAGCTGCGCGTCGACCAGCGACAGCCGCGGGTCGTCGAGGTCCTGCTCGCTGCGCGTCACGTGGGTGAAGAACCAGTCCATCATCGCGCGGTTGAGCGGCTTGGCGATCGCGTTCTCGAGGTAGGACTCGGTGTTGCGGCTGGTCTGCGTGACGGGGTAGACCGACAGCACGTGGCGCGGCGCGCGCAAGCCGGCGTCGCGCGCGGCGATCGCCGTGGCCACCGCGAGATTGCCGCCGGCCGATTCGCCCGCGAGCGCGAGGCGGGTGGCATCGCCGCCGAACGAGGCCGCGTGCTCGATCAGCCAGCGGTAGGCCGCGAGCGCGTCGTCCCATGCGGCCGGAAACTTGTGCTCGGGCGCGAGCCGGTAGTCGATCGACAGCACCATGGCCTGCGCGGCCGCGGCCAGGCCGCGCGCGCCGCCGTCGTACACCTGCCGGTTCGCGATCACCCAGCCGCCGCCATGGAAGTACAGGACGACGGGAAAGGGCCCCTGCCCCGCGGGCGTGTAAAGCGTGGCGTCCAGCGAGCCGGTGGCGCCATCGACCGACAGCTCGCGCGTGGTGACGCCGGGCACCAGGGTCTCGGGCACGGCCGAGCGGTTCTGCTGCTCGAGCACCTTCTTCACGGCATCGGCCACGGTCGGCTGCCGGCGTGCCTCCTCGGGCGTGAGTTTCTCGATCGCCTCGGGCTCGAGGGATTCGTGTGCCTTGGCCACCGCGATCTGGTCGTCATCGGCGCGCAGGGCCGCCACGACGTTGGACACCGCATTGATCACGGGATTCGGCTTCTTGTCGCTCATCGATTGCTCTCCTGGGAATGAAGTTGAAGCAGGTTGAGCAACTTGTACGACGCGAGGCCCCCCGGTGGTTTGTCGGACGTGGGCGCGCCACGTCGTGGGGCTTCCAGACCCCCGCCGTGGCGCGGCCCGCGCGAGGACCGGGGCTCAGCGCGCCGGATCGGCGAGCCCGAGCAGGCCCAGCGCCTGCCGGTGCGTGCCCGATGCCGGGTCCGCGAGATCGGCCAGCACGCTCATGTGGTTGCGGTTCGCGGGCCGCTCGGCGCCCACCACCACGCGGCGTCCCCAGGCGCTGGCGATCAGTTCGGCCTGGCGGTGGAACTCCTCGCTCTCGTCGCCACCAACCACGGTCACCAAGGTGCCCTGCTTCGGCGCGGGCATCGCGGCCGGACTCAGCCGCAACGCCGAGGCCTCGGTCAGCCCGATGTCGGCCGCGAGGAAAGGCGCGTGCCGCAAGGGCTCGAGCTCGTAGACGCCCGAGATCGGCAGCGCCGCCTTGACGAGATCGCGCGGCAGGTCGGGCGCAACGCGCTGCCAGTCGCAGGCCAGCAGCATGGTGGCGAGGTGGCCGCCGGCCGAATGGCCCGCGACGACGATGCGCGCGGGATCGCCGCCATGCGCCGCGATGTTGCGATGCACCCAGGCCAGCGCCTGTGTCATCTGCCGCGCGATGTGCTCGATGTCGACCGCCGGGCACAACGCGTAGTTGAGCTGCACGAAGGTGGCGCCGGCATCGGCCAGCGGCGGCGCGAGGAAGGCGTGGTCGCGCTTGTCGAGCGCGCGCCAGTAGCCGCCGTGGATGTAGACGAAGACGGGCGCCTTCCCCGCACCCGATGCGGCCGGCAGGATGTCCAGCCGCTCACTCTCGTCGTCGCCGTAGGCCAGGTCGCGAATCCATTCGGGCCGCTGCAGCGCCTGCGCCGATGCATCGGCCCAGAACTTCAGGATCGACGGGTGTTCGGGAATGCGCGCGCGGTTGTTGTATTGCGCATCGAACCATTCGGGCGCCGGCGGCGGTGTCGACGCCGCCGCGGCTTCGGCCGCCGCGCGCTTCGCCGCCGAATCGCGCAGCGCCGCATCGACCAGTGCATCGGCCATCCACAGCGCGGTGCGTTCGACCTCGCGGTCCTCGAGGCCCCAGATGTCCTTGAGCACCACGTAGGGTTCGATGCCGTAGACGATCGAGAGGGCATGGTGCAGCCGGTCGCGCATGCGCGGGCTCAAGAGCGGCGACATCGGCTCGAGCGCGTGCTCGAGGATGCGCACGCGATGACCGCGCCGGTACGGTTCCTCGGCCAGCAGGCCCGCGCGCTCGAGGCCCCACTGCTCGAGCGAGAGCTGCGCCGCGGCGCGCATCGGTGCCTCGAATTCCTTGAAGCGCGGAAAGGTCTGGCAGAACAGCTCGTGCAGCCGCTCGCGGCCGTTCGGGTTGTCCGAGGCCATCTGGCGCACCGGGCCCAGCGAGCTGTCGACCACCGCGGTGACCAGCGCGCTGCGGCTCGGAAAGTAGCGGTAGGCGGTGGCGCGCGACACGTTCGATCGCGCCGCCGCTTCGGCCACCGAGGGGATGTGGCCCTTCAATCGAATGATGTCCATCGCGGCCTGCAGCAGCTCGCGGAAGGTGGCGGCGCGAACGCCGCGTTCCGGCGCGCGCGGCGCCTCGCTCGGTGTGTGCTTGAGTCTTGCCATCGGGTTTGTACGGGGTTCGGAAATGCGGAAGTCGTCTTGTGGAGATGGTGACACGGCTCGTATGATCCGCGCACCCAGATTTGAGACGCAAGTCTCAAAAATCCCTAGATGACTTCCGGAGCCACCGAGGCGATCGGCGCACAGCGCGACGACCTCGGGGCCATATGGAGACAAAGTCGATGCGCTTCGCAAGCTGGAGTTGGGGTGGCCGCAACCATGCGGGCACGATCTCGGCCGACGGCCGGGAAGCCACGCCATTGGCGGTGGGCGACGCCTCGCGCGGCGTGCTGCCGCTGATCGAGGCGCTGGCACGCAACGAGCCGCTGCCGCAGCCCTCGGGCACGCGGCTGCCGGTCGAGGTGATCACCCTGCGCGCACCGCTGCCGCGCCCGCTGCGCGGCCTGTTCTGCGTCGGGCGCAACTACCGCGCGCATGCGGCCGAACTCGCGGGCTCGGTGTTCAGCAGCAGCATGCCCGAGAGCGATCCGTGGCCGATCGTGTTCGGCAAGCTCGGCGAATGCGTGATCGGTCCGCACGATCCGGTGCGGCTGCCGCGCTCCTCGGTGTCGGTGCAGATCGACTACGAATCCGAACTCGCGGTGATCATCGGCCGCGGCGGGCGCGACATCCCGCGCTCGCAGGCGATGGAGCACGTGTTCGGCTACACCATCGTCAACGACGTGACGGCGCGCGACGTGCAGATGCGCCACCAGCAGTGGGACCTCGGCAAGAGCTTCGACACCTTCTGCCCGATGGGCCCGTGGATCGTGACGGCCGACGAGATGGACGGCCGCGCCACGCGCGTGCGCGGCTGGGTCAACGGCGCACTGCGCCAGGACGGCCTGACGCGCGACATGATCTTCGACATCCCGACGCTGATCGAGACCTGCTCGCGCGGCATCACGCTGCATCCGGGCGACGTGATCGCCACCGGCACGCCCTCGGGCGTGGGCATGGGCCTGAACCCGCCGCAATGGCTGGGCCGGGGCGACACGGTGCGCATCGAGATCGACGGCATCGGCGTCATCGAGAACCGCTTCGAGGCGCTGGCATGAGCTTCCAGCTCATCGACCGCATCGCGGTGGAGGACGAGGGCGAAGGCCCGGTGGTCGTCTGCGTGCACGGCCTGGGCGGCAGCTCGAACACCTACACGCCGCTGATGCCCGCGCTGGCGCGCCATCGCGTGGTGCGCATCGACCTGCCCGGCAGCGGCCGCTCGCAGCGCGCCGAAGGACCGCTCACGATCGAGCGCTACGTCGAGACCGTGCTGTCGGTCTGCGAACGCCTGGGCATCCAGCGCGCGCACTGGGTCGGCCATTCGATGGGCACCATCGTCTGCCAGCACATCGCCGCGGCGCATCCCAGGTGCGTGGCGAGCCTCGCGCTGTTCGGCCCGCTGATCGCGCCGCCCGACGCGGCGCGCACCGCGATGAAGGCCCGCGCCGACAAGGCGCGCGGCGGCGCGGCGGGCATGCACGAGATCACGCAGGCGCTGCTGCAGGGCGCGATCTCGGCCGACACGCGCCAGCGCTTGCCGGTGGCGGTGGCCTTCGTGCGCGAGAGCCTGATGCGCCAAGAAGGCGAAGCCTATGCGCGCAGCTGCGAGGCCCTGGCGGGCGCGCAGCCCGCGGCGGTGGAGAACATCGAGGCCGCGGTGCTGCTGGTGACCGGCGACGAGGACGGCGTGGCGCCGCCGCAGGCCGTGCGCGCCATGGCCGACCGGCTGCACCGCGCCGCCAGCAAGCGCGTGGTGGTGCTGCCGAAGTGCGGCCATTGGACACCCGTCGAGCGCCCCGACGAGTGCCAGCGCGAGTTGCGCGAATTCCTGGCGGCGCAGGCGAGGAGCTGACCGTGGCCGACGTGCTGTTCACCAACGTCCGCATCTTCGACGGCGGCGGCGAGGCCCCCTTCACTGGCGACGTGCTGGTGCAGGGCAACCGCATCGCGCGCGTCGTCAAGACCTCGCACGGTGCGCGCTCCGCGCCCGTGCATGGCGCCCAGGTCATCGACGGCGCGGGCGCCTTCCTGATGCCCGGCATGGTCGAGGCCCACACGCATTTCTCGTGGAACGACCAGCCCAGCCTCGACGCGATCCAGCGCATGCCGCCCGAGGAGCACATCCTGTGGTGCGCCGAGGTCGCGAAGCGCTACCTCGACATGGGCTGGACCAGTTGCGTGGGCGCTGCCACCGCCAAGCCGCGGCTCGACGTGGTGATCCGCAACGCCATCAACGACGGCACCATCGTCGGCCCGCGCTACCTGGCCGCGAGCCAGGAGATCACCGTGCCCGGCGGGCTCGGCGACACCACGCAGCCGCACCTGCCGCAGCCCGAGTTCGCCTTCGGCGCGGTGGTCAGCGGCGCCGAGGAGATGCGCCGCTGCGTGCGCATGTTCGCCAAGTACGGCGTCGATTCGCTCAAGATCAATCTCTCGGGCGAGTCGATCACCGGTATGCCCAGCGAGATGAGCCAGTTCACCGAGGAGGAGATCCGCGTCTGCGTGGAGGAGGCCAAGGCCTGGGGCAAGCGCGTGGCCGCGCATGCGCGCTCGACCTGGTCGATCAAGCAGTGCGTGAAGCACGGCATCGAGGTGATCTACCACGCGAGCTTCACCGACAGCGAGGCGCTCGACCTGCTCGAGGCGCACAAGATGGAGCACTTCATCGCGCCCGGCCTCGCGTGGCTGATCAACACCTGCCACCACGCGAGCCAGTGGGGCCTGACGAAGGAAGTCACCACGAAGATGGGCTACCACCGCGAGCTCGACGCCGCGGTGGAGAGCATGCGCGCGATGCGCAAGCGCGGCATCCGCATCCTGCCCGGCGGCGACTACGGCTTCGCCTGGACGCCGCACGGCACCAATGCCAAGGACCTCGAGTACTTCGTGAAGTACGTGGGCATGAGCCCCATGGAGGCGCTGCTGTCGGCCACTGCCTGGGGCGGTCCGATGATGCGCATGGGCAAGGTGCTGGGCTACATCCGCGAGGGCTACCTGGCCGACATCCTGCTCGTCGACGGCGATCCGCTGGCCGACATCACGGTGCTGCAGGACAAGTCGCGCATCCTGGCCGTCATGAAGGACGGCGAGTTCCATCGCGCCCCGCCGCTGCGCCAGGCGCAGGGCCTGCGCGTCGCCCCTCCCACCCGCTGGGCCGCCTAGGCCTTCCGCATCCCGACCGGAGCACCGCATGGCCGACGTCGTCTTCACCAACGTGCGCATCCTCGACGGCACGGGGCAGAACCCCTACAGCGGCAGCGTGCTGGTGCGCGGCAACCGCATCCGGCAGGTAGGCCGCAGCACCGCGCCGATCGCGCCCGGCGGCGCCACCGTGATCGACGGCGCGGGCGCCACCCTGATGCCCGGCATGTGCGAGGCCCACACGCACTTCTCGTGGAACGACGCCGCCACGCTCGCGGCGATCCAGACCATGCCGCTCGAGGAACACGTGCTGTGGTGCGCCAAGGTCGCGAAGCGCTACCTCGAGGCCGGCTTCACCTCCTGCGTGGGCGCGGCCTGCGCCAAGCCGCGGCTCGACGTGGTGATCCGCAACGCGATCAATTCGGGCCAGATACCGGGCCCGCGCTACCTCGCGGCGAGCCAGGAGATCACGGTGCTCGGCGGCCTGGGCGACGAGACACTGCCGCACCTGCCCTTTCCCGAGTTCAGCTTCGGCGTGAACATCTCGGGCGCCGACGAGATGCGCAAGGCGGTGCGCCTGTTCCTCAAGTACGGCGTCGACTCGATCAAACTCAACCTCTCGGGCGACAACTTCACGCCGCAGTCGCCCTCGGAAACCACCTGGATGCTCGACGAGGAAGTGGCCGCGGCGATGCGCGAGGTCAAGATCCGCGGCAAGCGCGGCGTGGCGCATGCGCGCTCGTCGGAGAGCGTGAAGCAGGCGCTGCGCCACGGCATCGACCTGATCTACCACGCGAGCTTCGTCGACGAGGAGGCGCTCGACATGCTCGAGGCCGCGAAGGACCGCGTCTTCGTCGCGCCCGGCATCGCCATCCTCTACGCCATGCTGCACGAGGCCGAGCCCTACGGCGTCACCTACCAGATGGCGGCCGACATGGGCTACCAGATCGAATGGGACGCGGCCTGCGTCTCGCTCGCCAAGATGCACAAGCGCGGCATCCGCGTGCTGCCCGGCGGCGACTACGGCTTCGCCTTCACGCCGCACACGCAGAACGCGCGCGACCTCGAGTTCTTCGTCAAGTACCTGGGCTTCACGCCGATGGAGGCGATCCGCTCGACCACGCTCTACGGCGGCCAGATCATGATGCGGCCCGACGATCTCGGCCTCGTCAAGGAGGGCTACCTCGCCGACCTGATGCTGGTCGACGGCGACCCGCTGGCCAACCTCTCGATCCTGCGCGATGCGAAGCGCATCCTGGCCGTGATGAAGGACGGCGAGTTCGCCAAGGCACCGGCCATCGCGTCCGAGCGCGGCTGGGACCGGGGCTGGGAGCGCGCCGCATGACGCGCGCCGCCCTCACGCGCTGGACCCTGTGGCTGGTGCTCGGCGTGCCGATCGCGGTGTTCGCGGTCTGGGCCGTGGCCGACAACGCCTCGCTGTTCTTCAAGACCCTGCTCAACGGCCTCACGCTGGCCTCGCTCTACTTCCTCGTGGCCAGCGGCTTCACGCTGGTGTTCGGGCTGATGCGCAACGTGAACCTCGCGCACGGCTCGCTCTACCTGTTCGGCGCCTACGTGGGCTGGTTCGTCGGCGAGCACACCGGCTCCTGGGTGCTCGCGGTGATGGCGGGCTTCCTCGCGGCCGCGGTGCTGGGCCTGCTGATGCAGCTGCTGGTGTTCCGCCACATGCAGGGCCAGGACCTGCGCCAGACGCTGGTGACCATCGGCCTGTCGATCGTGTTCGCCGACCTGATGCTGTGGATCTGGGGCGCCGAGATCTACACCTTCGATCCGCCCTCGTGGATCTACGGCTCGACCACGCTGCCGCTGGTCGAGAAGTTCCCGACCTACCGGCTGGTGGTGCTGCTGGCCTCGGTGCTGATCGGCGTGGGCCTGTGGCTGCTGCTGGCGCGCACGCGCATCGGCATGATGATCCGCGCCGGCGTCGACGACCGCGGCATGCTGGCCGCCTCGGGCGTCAACGTGCAGCTGGTGTTCGCGCTGACCTTCGCCATCGGCGCCGGCCTCGCGGGCCTGGCCGGCGTGGTCGGCGGCACTGCCCTGTCGATCTCGCCGGGCGAGGACACGCGCTACCTGCTGGCCTCGCTGGTGGTGGTGATCGTCGGCGGCATGGGCAGCGTGGTCGGTGCCGCCATCGGCGCGCTGCTGATCGGGCTGGCCGAGCAGTTCGGGCTCGCCTATGCGCCGACCTACAGCGTGGTCTTCACCTTCGTGATCATGGTGGTCGCGCTGGCATTCAAGCCGCGCGGGCTGATGGGGAAGGCGGCATGAGCGCCGCGCCGGGCCGCCCCAAGCAAGCTCGCACCGCAGTGCGAAGCACGGAGGTGCTCCTGTGAGCGCGGCGCAGTGGCGACGCGCCATGAAGTCGGGAGGGTCGATGCCCGCGCAGGAGGCGCGCGTCACCGCGTTGCCGCGCGCGGTCGCATCGCCATCGCAACCCGCCGAACCGCCGCCGGCCCACGGCGAGCTGCCGCGCTGGCTCGGCAGGCTGCTGCGCCCGGTGCGCTGGCGCCATGTGCTGGTCGCGCTGCTGGTGCTGGTGTATCCCTTCGTCGCCTCGCCCTTCTTCACCTTCCAGATCGGCGCCCAGTCGCTCGCGCTCGGCCTGATCGCGCTGTCGCTGACCTTCCTCGGCGGCTATGGCGGCATGGTCTCGCTCGCGCAGATGACGGTGGCGGGCTTCGCGGCCTACGTGGTCGCGATCGTCGGCAGCAGCAGCAACACCGCGATCAGCCTGAGCTGGCCCTGGTGGCTCGCAGTGCTGGCGGCGCTGGCGCTGGCCACGCTGTTCTCGGCCGCGGTGGGCTGGCTCTCGGTGCGCACCGAGGGCATCTACACCATCATGATCACGCTGGCCGTGGGCGTGGCCTTCTTCTACCTCGCGCAGCAGAACTACACGCTGTTCAACGGCTTCCAGGGCTTCAGCAAGCTGGCCGCGCCCACCGTGTTCGGGCTCGACCTGCGCGAGCCCGTGCCCTTCTACCTGCTCACGCTGGGCTGTTCGGTGGCGGGCTACTTCTTCATCAAGCACCTGATCCGCGCGCCCTTCGGCGTGGCGCTGCAGGGCATCCGCGACAACCCGCGCCGCATGCAGGCGCTGGGCTTCGACGTCACGGCGCACCGGGTCGCGGCCTATGCGGTCTCGGGCTTCCTGGCCGCGGTCGGGGGCGTGCTGCTGGTCTGGTACAACGGCCGCATCTCGCCCGGCACGCTCGGCATCGGCGCGATGATCAACATCCTCATCATCGCCGTGCTCGGCGGCATGAAGCACCCCATCGGTGCCTTCATCGGCGCGATCGTCTTCGTGCTGCTGCAGAACTTCGCCATCGACCTGGTCGACCGCGAACGCTTCAATCTCGTGATCGGCGGGGTCTTCCTCGCGATCGTCCTCTTTTCCCCCGACGGACTGCTGGGCCTGTGGCATCGCTTGCGCACGCGCCTGGGCGCACCTTTCCCCACCCGTGGCTCAGGCCGCATTCACCAGCGATAAGAAGGAGCGAGACATGAAGAGAGTCGAGAACGTGTTCGGACGCAGCATCGTCGCCGCCGCGGCATTGTTTGCGATGGCCGGGGCCGCCGGCCTCGCGCAGGCGCAGGAAACCCTCAAGATCGGCCTGCTGGCCTCGCTCGAGGGACCGTTCGCGGCGCCGGGCCAGGACGGCATGCGCGGCGCCGACCTCGCGCTGAAGGAGAAGAAGGGCATGGCCGGCGGCAAGAAGATCGAGTTCGTGAAGGTCTCGTCGGACGCCACGCCCGACAAGGCCGTGAACTCGACGCGCAAGGCGGTCGAGCAGGACAAGGTGCAGATCATGATCGGCCCGCTGTCGGGCGACGAGGGCATCGCGGTCAAGAACTACGCGAAGACGCAGCCCAACGTCACCTTCATCAACGGCTCGGCCGGCGCGCAGGCCGCGACGCTGCAGGACCCGGCGCCCAACTTCTACCGTTTCAACACCGAGGGCGCGCAGTGGATGGTGGGCCTGGGCGAGCATGCGCTGTCCAAGGGCTACAAGCGCACCTTCCTGATCGCCGAGGACTACGGCTTTCCCTACTCGCAGGTGCAGGGCTTCATGGCCAGCTACTGCGCCAAGGGCGGCAAGGTGGTCGACAAGGCCTGGGTGCCGCTGGGCACCAAGGACTACGCCTCGGTGATCGCCAAGATCCCGAAGAACGTCGATGCGCTGGTGGTGGTGCTCGGCGGCTCCGACGCGGTGAACTTCCTGACCCAGTACGAGCAGGCCGGCGGCGACAAGCCGATGATCGGCGGCTCGATCACGGTCGACCAGACGGTGCTGAACTTCAAGGGCAAGCGCCGCGAATCGCTGCTGGGCACGGCCTCGGCCGGCCCGATGGCCGACTCGATCGACACGCCCGAGTGGAAGAAGTTCGTGGCCGACTACAAGGCCAGCTTCAAGGACGGCTTCCCGAGCCCGTCGCTGTTCGCCTACCTCTATTACATCAACACCAAGGCCACGCTCGATGCGCTCGACGCGGTCAAGGGCGACCTGTCGAACAACCAGAAGGCCTACCGCGAAGCGCTGCAGAAGACCAACTTCAAGGGCCCGGCCGGCGACGTGAAGATCGATGCCAACCGCAACGGCGTGGGCACGACCTACATCACCGAGGTGAGCAAGGCGCCCGACGGCTCGTTCTACAACAAGGTCGTGAAGTCGGTGCCGAACATCTCGCAGACGCTGGGGCTGTCGGAGGCCGAGTTCAAGAAGATGGGGATGGGCACGCGCGACGTGCCGGACTGCCGGACCTGAGGCCGGCGACCACCGTCGAACGAACGCGCGGGGTCCGCCCCGCGCGCCCACCCCACTTCGAGACATCCAGGATGGCCACGATCACCACGCTGCGACCGCCCGCTTCGCGCGCGCCCCAACCCGCCCGCGGCGGGAGCACGCAGCTCCTGTCGGGCGACGCATTGCGCCTGGACGGCGTGACGCGCGCCTTCGGTGCGCTGCGCGCGGTCGACGGCGTCTCGCTCGCGGTCACGGCGGGCCAGAAGTACGCCATCCTCGGATCGAACGGCGCCGGCAAGACCACGCTGTTCAACGCCATCACGGGCGACTTCCCGCCGACCGCGGGACGCATCCATTTCTTCGGCGAGGACATCACCGACCTGCCGCCGCAGGACCGCATCCGCAAGGGCCTGCGGCGCACCTACCAGTCCTCGCTGCTGTTTCGCGACCTCTCGGTGCGCGACAACCTGTTCCTCGCGGTGCGCGGCGTGGCCAGCGGCCGCTTCAGTTTCCGCCGGGCCGGCGCCGGCCATGCCAGCACGCGCGCGACCGAGGACCTGCTCGAGCGCGCGCGCCTCGCGCATATCGCCGACGAGAAGGTCGCCAACCTCGCGCACGGCCAGCAGCGCCAGCTCGAGATCGGCATGGCGCTGGCCGGCGCGCCGCGGCTGATCCTGTTCGACGAGCCCGCGGCCGGCCTCTCGCCGGCCGAGCGGCGCGAGCTGGTGGCGCTGTTGACCTCGCTGCCCGCGCACATGAGCTTTGTGCTGATCGAGCACGACCTGGACATCGCGCTGCGCGTGGTCGACCGCGTGACGGTGATGCACAACGGCCGCGTGCTGCGCACCGGCAGCCCGGCCGAGATCGAGGGCGATGCGCAGGTGCAGGCGATCTACATGGGGAGCAAGCACTGATGGCCTGGTTCGGCGGCGGCGATCGCGACACGGCGGCCGGCCGGTCCACCGCGCTGGTGGTCGAGGGCCTCGACGTCTACTACGGCCGCGCCCATGCGCTGCAGGGCGTGAGCCTGTCGCTGGAGCGAGGCGTGCTCGGCATCGTCGGGCGCAACGGCATGGGCAAGACCACGCTGTGCAACGCGCTCACCGGCCTGGTGCCGGCGCGCGGCAGCGTGCGCTTCGGCGGCGAGGAGATCCTGGGCCTGGCGCCCAACGAGATCACGCGCCGCGGCATCGCCTACGTGCCGCAGGGCCGGCGCGTGTGGCCCTCGCTCTCGGTCGACGAGACGCTGCGCCTGGTGGCGAGCCGCCGGCGCGAGGTCGACCGCGTCTATGCGATGTTCCCGCGGCTGGCCGAGCGGCGCGGCAATGGCGGCGCCCAGCTCTCGGGCGGCGAGCAGCAGATGCTCGCGATCGGCCGCGCGCTGCTGCTGAACCCGAAGCTGCTGGTGATGGACGAGCCGACCGAGGGCCTGGCGCCGGTCATCGTCGACCAGGTGGCGCAGGCGCTGCGCGACCTCGCGGCCGAGGGCAGCATCGCGGTGCTGCTGATCGAGCAGAACCTCGGCGTGGCGATCTCGGTGGCCGACCGCATCGGCCTGATGGTCAACGGCCGCATCGCGCGCGAGATGCCGGCGGCCGAACTCGCGGCCGACCGCGAGCTGCAGGAGAAGCTGCTGGGCGTGCGTTCGGGCGGCCATGGCGACGAGGCCGAGGCGGAGCAGCCGGCGCCTCGCCTGGGCGAGGACGACGGCCGCGACAACGCGCCGCGCGTCTACACCGTGCGCCGCGCCCATGGCGACGGAGCGCCCTCGCTCGACGACCTCGCGCCGGCCAGCGTGCGCGGCT
>NZ_JBZAYE010000599.1:0-4485 GCF_058244205.1 Variovorax sp. 20P10.2.4 | reverse complement strand
TCGGCCACCATGCGCGCGAGATTCAGCCCCGGCGGCAGCGGTTCCTCGGCGATGGGGGCCAGCGCTTCGCGCAGCGCGCGCCGGTGCCGTGCATGGGCCTCGACCTCGTGGGCCACATCGGCGTGCTGCCGCAAATACGCCCGCACCTGGTCATGGCGTCGCGGGTCGAGCACGCCATCGACGTAGGCATGCAGGTCTTCTTCGAGGATGGGTCGGGCGTCGGGTGGATCGACGTTCATTTGAGTCTCCGCAGGTGAGGGCGCGCCGCAGGCTCGGCATGCGACGGATCGGCCGGTGGCATGGCCTCGACGCCGTCGAGCATGCGATGCAGCCGCTGGCGCGCGCGGGCCAGGCGCGACATGACGGTGCCCACCGGAATACCGAGCGCCGCGGCGGCCTCGGCATAGGACAGGTCCTCGACGGCGACCAGCAACAGCACCGCGCGCTGCTCTTCCGACAGGCCGTCGAGCGCGCGCATCAGCTCGTGGTGCCGCACGCGATGCTCCTGCTGCGCGGGCATGCCCAGCGCCTCTTCATCGATATCGTCGATGGCCAGGTGCAGGCCGCGGCGCGACTGCTGGCGCATGCGCTGCACCGCGAGGTTGTGCAGGATCGCGAAGACCCAGGACCGCGTGTCCTCGGCCTCGCGCCGCTGCGCCCAGCGCGCGATCACGCGCTCGAGGCAGTCCTGTACCAGCTCGTCGGCCGATTCGCGATCCCGCAGCAACGCGCGCGCATAGCGCCGCAAGGCGGGAATCATCGGCTCGACGAGCAGGATCAGGTCGCTCATGGATGCGCGCGGCGCTGGGTCGGGGGAAGGCCCGATGCCATCAGAGGTCCTGGATCTGCACCGGAGCCGCGGGCTTGCCGCCGACCTGCGGCGCGATCACCAGGTAGCGCCGAGTATCGCCCGCGGGGCCGTCCTTCACCTGCTGGCGGATCGGCCCGATGGCATTCACGATGGCGGCGCCCGCCGGGTTGGTCATGAAGCTGGCGAGCGGCTGCAGCGTGCCGCTGCCGTCGGGCTTGTCGGCCAGCGCGAGCACATAGGGCTGCTTCGGCTCCAGGCCCGTGGCCGAGGCCTGCAGCACCTGCAGCAGGCCCTGGTCGAAGAGCGCGACGCTGGTCGGCGCACCAGCCGCGGTTGCTTCCTTGCGCGGTCCGGCCGGCACCAGCGAGAGGTGAGCGACCTGGCCGGCCAGTCCCGGTGGCTGCAGGCCCTGCGTTCCGTTGCCCGCATCGGCCGGCACCGCGTTCGGCACATAGGCAATCGCCTGCGGCGCCTGGCCGATGGGCACGTTCGCGACCACGGTGTTGGTAGCCGTGTCGATCGCGGCCAGCGCATCGGCGTTCTCGAGTCCGACGTAGACGCGCTTGCCGTCGCCCGAGGGCCACACGCCGTGCGGCAGCTTGCCGACGGGAATGGTCGCCACCTGCGAGAAGTCGTCGGTGCGGAACACCTTCACCTGGTTGAGGCCGCCCACGGTCACGTAGGCGAAGCTGCCCTTGGCGGTGGTGGCGAAGTTGACGTGGTTGGTGATCGGCCCGGTGTCGAAGGCCTTGATCGGCGCGAACGGCGGCTTCGCGTCGAACACCATCGTGCGGCCGATGTCCTTGAGCGTGAACCAGACCTGCTTGCCGTTGGGCGTGGCGGCGATGTTGGGGCAGAACGGGCTGTCCTGCTTCACGCGGCCCACGACCTGCTTGCTGGCGGTGTCGATCACCACGGTCTCGGGATTGAACGAGGAGCAGATGTAGCCGTACTTCCCGTCGGGCGAGAAGATCTGCATGCCCGGGCCGTTGGGCGTGGCGATGCGCGTCTTCTCCTCGAAGGTGGCGGCGTCGAGCACGGCCACATGGCTTTCGCCGCGCACCGTGACCCACACCTCCTTGCCGTCGGGCGTGTAGAAGGCCTCGTGCGGCGAGCGGCCCACGTAGGTGGTGTGCTTCACCGCGTTGGTCGCGGTGTCGATGAAGCTCACCGAGTTCGAGCCGATCGACACCACCGCGAGCGTGCGGTGGTCGGGCGAGAAGCCCATGCCGTGCACCAGCACCTGGCCGCGGTACAGCGGGCTGAAGTTGCCGGGCGCGGGATCGCCGAGGCGGATCACGCCGAGCAGCCTGTTGTCCACGGGATCGGTCACCGACACCGTGTTGGAGAACTGTTCGGCCGCATAGACGCGGTCGCGGTGGCTCATCGCGATGTCGGCCTCGGCGACGGCACGCGGCGCCTGCCCGGCCTGCGCGCAAGCGGCCGAGGCCAGCAGCGCCATGGCCGTCAGCCAGCGGGGGAAGAGGGGAGAGGGGCGGTTCTTCATGGTGTTCTCGTGCTCGAAGGGAAGTGAAGGGGACCCGGCGGCGCCTACGGGCGCGCGGGCTGCGTGGGCGCGGGCATGGAGGGCGGCAGCGGCTGGTCGAGCGCCAGGCGCATCGCGGCGATCTCCTGCTGCTGCTCGACGATGATTTCCTGCGCGATGCGGCGCAGCTGCTCGTTGCTGCCGTGGCGCAGCTCGGCCAGCGCCATGTCGATGGCGCCCTGGTGGTGCGCGATCATCATCTCGGCGAAGTCGCGGTCCACTTCGCCGGAGGACTTGATGTCCATGCCGGCCATCATCCGGGCCATGGCTGCGTCGTTCTCGGCGGCGAAGCCTGCCTGCGCGGGGTCGCGCGAAGTGCAGACGTCCATCAGCCGGGCCATCAGGCCGGCATCGCCGCCCATGCCGGACGGCGGCGCATGCCATGCGCCGAAGGCCGCGGCCGCGCAGGCCAGCGCCGCGGCGCCGAGTAACAGGGCGCGAGGGCGCCGCAAGCGAGAGGGAAGCGTCATCAGCATCGAAAGTCCTCGAAAGAGAGGGTTGTTGCGGACGTAGACGCCGCCGCGGACCGCTTATTCCATGCGATGAGACTTTTCTTTTGCGCAGGTTCGCCGGTTCGTTCGCGACGCGCTGTAACCGACGGCGCGATGCGTTCGAACTAGGAACAGGCGCGCCCGCCCGGCTCGCGCCGCACGGCCGCACGCCCATCAACGAAAGGTCCCGTCCCATGAACGATTCCCAGACACCCATCGAGCCCGCCTCCTCCGGTCGCTCCCTGTCGCGCCGTGCCGCGTTGTGGGCCGCCGCCGGGCTAGCCGGCGTGGCGGCTTTCAGGCTGGTGCCGAGCCTGGCCGCCGAAAGTGCCATCGTGATTCCCGCGCCCACGGTCGATGCCGCTGCCCCGACTGCGGCCACCGAAGTCGCGGTCATCGCGGGCGGCTGCTTCTGGGGCGTCCAGGGCGTGTACCAGCATGTGAAGGGCGTCGTCGGCGCGGTGTCCGGCTACGCCGGCGGCGACGAGAAATCCGCGCAGTACGAGATGGTGGGCACCGGAAGAACCGGCCATGCCGAAGCAGTCGCCATCACCTACGACCCCCGGCAGATCAGCTACGGTCGCATCCTGCAGATCTATTTCTCGGTGGCCCACAACCCGACCGAGCTGAACCGGCAGGGCCCCGATCGCGGGCCCCAGTACCGCTCGACCATCTTCGCGCAGAACGCGGAGCAGGCCCGTGTCGCCAAGGCCTACATCGAACAGCTCGGGCAGCTCAAGAGCTTCGGCCAGCCGATCGTCACGACCATCGAGATGCAGAAGCGCTTCTTCCCGGCGGAGGCCTATCACCAGGACTACCTGACGCGCAATCCCTCGCAGCCGTACATCGTCTTCAACGACCTGCCCAAGATCGAGAACCTCAAGAAGGTGTTCCCGGATCGCTATCGCGCCGCGCCGGTGCTGGTGGGCAGTCGCGCGGCCGGCTGACCGGTCCGCGCGGCCGCCCGTGATGGATCTGCCGGTCTACCTGCGCGACATGGACGCGTGAGCCGACGCATCGGCGGGCCGCATCAGCCCGATGGCCTCGCGCGCCAGCGCGTCGATCGAATCGGTCAGCACCACATCGAACTCGCCACGCCGCGCCGCCGGAACGGCCAGCGGCAGCTCGGTGCACCCGAGCACCACGGCGCGCGCGCCTTGCCGCGCGAGCGCGCGAATGCCTTCGGCCGCGGGCGCGAAAGCCGCGTCGGTGCGGTTGGCCTTCACGGCCGCGATCGCGGGCACGCACAGGCGCTGCACCTCCTCGGGCGACGGCTCGATGGTCTCGTAGCCGGCGGCACGCAGGTGGCGCTGGTACAGGCCCATCGCGATGGTCGCGGGCGTGCCGAGGATGCCGACCTTGCCCTCGGTCACGCCCTGGCGGCGCAGATCAGCCACCACGGCCTCGACGATGTGCAGCAGGCGCGTCGGACTGGCGGCCTGCAGTTCGTCGAACCACAGGTGGGCGGTGTTGCAGGGGATGGCGATGCAGTCGGCACCGCCGGCCACCAGCGTGTCGATGCCGCGCAGCATGCCGGGCAGCGGGCTCGGCCCCTGGCCGAGGAAGGCCGACGAGCGGTCGGGAATGGCGGGGTCGTTGCACAGCAGCACGGGGATGTGCTGCTGGTCGTTGTCGGC
>NZ_JBZAYE010000598.1:0-4485 GCF_058244205.1 Variovorax sp. 20P10.2.4 | reverse complement strand
TCGAGGCCTCGCTGGGTTCGCGCCTCACGCCCGCCCTGGCGCGCGGCATCCTCGCGCACCAGCGCGCCACCTCCGAGCCCGGCGCCTTCGCGGACTACTTCCAGGCCTTCTCGGCCACCGATTTCTCGGACCGCGCGGCCGCGCTGCGCGCGCCGCTGCTGGTGCTGGTGGGCGAGCACGACGGGGGCGTGTCGCCCGACTTCGTGCAGGCCACCTTTCCGCGCCTGTACCCGCATGCGCGGATCGAGACGCTGCCCAATGCCGGGCACTACCCGATGCTCGAGACGCCGGCCTACCTGGTGACGCGCTGCGAGGCCTTCCTGCGCGAGCACGGCGGCTGAAGCGCCAGTCGCGGCCTTTTCAGGCCTTGCGCTTGCGCAGCAGGACCTCCACCGACTGCGTGGCTTCGCGCAGCATGCCGGCCACCTGCGCGATGCGGCGCTGGCCCAGGCGCTGCGAGAGCGCGGCGACGCTCAGCGCGCCGATGGCCTGCCCCATCGAATCGCGAAAGGGCACGCCGACCGCCTTCACGCCCAGGCTCACGCGGTTCTGGATCACGGCGGCGCCCAGGGCGCGCGCCTCCTCGCAGGCCTGCGCCAGATCCTGCGTCGACAGCTTGCCGAAGGCGGCCAGGCCGGGCCCCACCCGTTCGATGATGTGGGCGCGCTCCTCGTCGCCGATGGCCGAGAGGATCGCCAGCCCGCCCGCGCCCACGCCCAGCGGGCGCCGGCTGCCGACCTCGAGCACCAGCGCGCGGATCGGGAAGGCACCTTCGCGGCGGTGCATGCAGACCGCGTCGAAGCTGCTGCGCACCACCAGGTAGACGGTGTCGCCGGTCTCGCGGGCCAGCATGTCCATCGCGGGTTCGCAGAGGTCGCGGATGTCGTGCATGGTCGAGCCGGCCACGCCGAGTTCGAAGGCCAGCGGCCCGAGCTTGTAGCGGCGCAGCTCCTCGTTGAAGACCGCGAGCCGCTCCGCGGCGAGCTGGCCCAGGATGCGGTGCACCGACGGATGCGGGATCTGCGACTTCTCCGACAGCTCGGTCAGCGCCAGCCCGCGCGAGCCCGCGGTGGCCAGCAGCTTGAGGATCGCCACGCCGCGTTTGAGCGAGCCGGCATCGGAGGGCGTTTTCATGTTCGATTGGTGGACAAACGACTGGTTCGAGGCGAGCCATTAGAAAACAATTCCCGCTCGTGCCCCCGCCGTGTCCCGTCTATCGGACAGCACTCGCAGCGGGTCCATCCATCGACAACGCCCCACCACCGAGGACCTCCATGAAGACAACAGCGCCGCGCGGGAGCCGCCGATGAATGCCGCCGCCACCCCCTTGGCCGGCCGGATCGCGGTCGTCACCGGCGGCAGCAGCGGCATCGGCGCCGCCTGCGTGCGCGCGCTGGCGGACGCGGGCGCGACCGTGGTCATCGGCTACAACGAAGGCGCCGAGCGTGCACGCGCGCTGCGCGAGGAGTTGCCGGGCGCCGACCACGGCACCCTGCGCATTCCGCTGACCGATGCCGCGGCGCACGCGGCCATGGCCGGCGCGCTGCAGCAGCGCTTCGGCCGCGTCGACGTGCTCGTGAACTCGGCCGGCTTCACGCAGCGCATCGCGCATGGCGATCTCGAGGCGCTGCCGCCCGCGCTGTTCGAGCAGATCCTCGCCGCCAACGTCGGCGGCCCCTACGCCATCACGCGCGCGCTGATGCCGCTGCTCCAGGCCTCGGCCGACGCGGCGGTGATCAACGTGTCCTCGGTCTCGGCCTTCACGGGCCTGGGCAGCAACCTCGCCTACTGCGCGGCCAAGGCGGCGCTCGACACGCTGACCGTGTCGATGGCGCGCGCCTTCGCGCCGGTGCGCTTCGTCGCCGTCTCGCCCGCGGCGGTCGACACCGGCTTCGTGCAGGGCCGCAACCGCGAGGAGCTGCAGAAGAAGGCCGCCACCACGCCGCTGGGCCGCATCGTGACCCCGCAGGACGTGGCGCTCGCCGTGCTGGGCTGCGTGACGCACCTGCGCACGGCCACCGGCACGCGGATCGTCATCGATGGAGGCCACAGCCTGTGAGGGGCGGGACCGCTGCCATGCTCGTCGAACAACGCACCTACACCACCCACCCCGGCCAGTGGCGCGCCTACCTGTCGCTGTACGAGGCCAAGGGGCTGGCGATCCAGCATCGCATCCTCGGGCGCATGGTCGGCTACTACCGCACGGAGACCGGCCCGCTCAACCAGGTGATCCACCTGTGGGCCTACCTCGACATGAACGAGCGCGCCGAGCGGCGCGAGCGGCTGATGGCCGATCCGGGATGGCAGGCCTACGTGGTGGAGATGCTGCCGCTGCTGCAGAGCCAGGAATCGAAGATCCTGCTGCCGGCCGCCTTCTTCACGCCCCAGTGGCAGGAGTCGCCATGAGCGCGCGCACGGGCGAGACCGCAACGGTGCCCGGCTACCAGAGCGGATTCGGCAACCAGTTCGCCAGCGAGGCGCTGCCCGGCGCGCTGCCGGTGGGCCGCAACTCGCCGCAGCAGGCGCCGCTGGGTCTGTATGCCGAGCTGCTGTCGGGCACGGCTTTCACCGCGCCGCGCGATCGCAACCTGCGCACCTGGATGTACCGCCGGCGCCCCAGCGCCATGCACGAGGCCTTCGCGCGCATCGACGACGGCGACTGGCGCAGCGGCCCGTTCACCGAGGTGGAGACGCCGGCCAACCGGCTGCGCTGGAATCCCTGGCCGATGCCAGAGCAGGCCACGGACTTCGTCGACGGCATCGTGACCATCGCGGGCAATGGCGAGCCGCATGCGCAGGCCGGTTCGGCGGTGCACGTCTACCGCGCCAACCGCTCGATGGCCGGGCGCTACCTCGTGAACTCCGACGGCGAGCTGCTGCTCGTGCCGCAGCAGGGCGCGCTGCGGCTGCACACCGAGCTCGGACGCCTGCAGATCGCGCCCGGCGAGATCGCGCTGCTGCCGCGCGGCATGCGCTTTCGCGTCGAGCTGCCCGACGGCGAGGCGCGCGGCTATGCCTGCGAGAACTACGGCGCGCCGTTCCGCCTGCCCGAGCTCGGGCCGATCGGATCGAACGGCCTCGCCAATGCGCGCGACTTCCTGGCGCCCGTGGCGGCCTTCGAGGAGGACGCCGGCCCGGTGCGCATCGTCAACCGCTTCATGGGCCACCTGTGGGAAGGCACGCAGGCCGGCACGCCGCTCGACGTGGTCGCATGGCACGGCAACCTCGTGCCCTGCAAGTACGACCTGGCGCGTTTCATGGCCATCGGCACCATCAGCTTCGACCATCCCGATCCGTCGATCTACACGGTGCTGACCTCGGGCAGCGACACGCCGGGCGTGGCCAACTGCGATTTCGTGATCTTCCCGCCGCGCTGGCTGGTGGCGGAAGACACCTTCCGCCCGCCCTGGTTCCACCGCAACGTGATGAGCGAGCTGATGGGCCTGGTGCGCGGCGTCTACGACGCGAAGGCCGAGGGCTTCGTGCCCGGCGGCCTGAGCCTGCACAACTGCATGCTGCCGCACGGCCCCGATGCCGCCACCTTCGAGCGGGCCAGCACCGCCGCGCTCGCGCCGCATCGGCTCGACGACACGCTGGCCTTCATGTTCGAGAGCCGCCACGTGTTCCGGCCCACGGCGCGGGCGCTCGCCGCGGACAACCTGCAGCCCGGCTACGACGCCGTGTGGCGCGGCTTCCAGCCCGCGCGCGCCTGATTCGAGGAGACAACGAAACCATGACCACCGCCATCGCCAACCGGCGCGAACTGCTCGCCCTGGCCGCCGCTTTCGCGCTGCTGCCCCCTGCCCGTGCACAGGGCGCCTACCCCACGCGCCCGCTCCAGCTGACCCATGGCTTCGGCGCGGGCGGCAATGCCGACATCGTGTCGCGGCTGCTCGCGCAGAAGATGCAGGACGGGCTCGGGCAGCCGGTGGTCGTCGAGATCAAGAGCGGTGCCGGTGGCCTGATCGCCACCGACTTCGTGGCCAAGGCCCGGCCCGACGGCTACAACCTCGCCATGCTCACGGGCGCGCACACGGTGTCGGCCGCGCTGCGCCGCAAGCTGCCCTACGACCCGGTGAACGACTTCGCCTTCGTCTCGACCGTGACCAGCTTCCCCTTCGTCATCGCGGTGCGCGCCGAACACAAGGCCCGCGACCTGGCCGAGCTGCTCGCGAGCGCGCGGCAGGCGCCGGGACAGGTCAGCTTCACCTCGGTGGGCGTGGGCTCGACCCAGCACATGGTCGGCGAACTGCTGGGCGTGAGCGCGGGTGCGAAGCTGCTGCACGTGCCCTACCGCGGCGGCGGCGCGCCGGTGCAGGCGGTGATCGGCGGCGACGTCGACATCCTCGCCGACACGCTGACGGTGGCGACGCCGCACATCCAGTCGGGCCGGCTGCGTGCGCTGGCGGTCACCAGCGCGCAGGCCTGGCCGTCGATGCCGGAGCTGCCCACGGTGGCGAGCGTGCTGCCGGGCTTCGAGATCCG
>NZ_JBZAYE010000597.1:0-4492 GCF_058244205.1 Variovorax sp. 20P10.2.4 | reverse complement strand
CGAGGCGCTGCGCATGCTGCTGCGCAACCTGCTCGAGAACGCCGTGAAGTACACGCCCGAGGACGGCCGCGTCGACATCGCGATCGCGCGCCAGGGCGAGGCGGTCGAGCTCAGCGTCGACGACAGCGGCCCGGGCCTGCCGCCCACCGAGCGCGAGCGCGTGCTCGACCGCTTCTACCGCTCGGGCGAGCCGCAGGCGCCGGGCAGCGGGCTCGGCCTCTCGATCGTCAAGTCGATCGCCGAGCTGCATGGCGCGAGCGTGGCGCTCGATGCCTCGCCGAGCCTGGGCGGGCTGCGGGTGGTGGTGCGCTTTCCTCGGCACGCCTGACACCGCGGCCGCGCCCGGCCGGATCGTTCAAGCGGCGTTTAAGCGGCGCTTAAGCGAGCGCAACGACATTCCTTCCATCGCATCAGCGTCACGACGCAATGAAAGGAACCGATCCATGAACACCCGACTGACTTCGCCCCGCGCCTTGGTCCTGGCCCTGGCCACCGCGGGCGTGATCGGCGCCGTCGGCGCCGGCGCCTACACCAGCGCGCGCGCCGTGGGCACGCCCACCAACGCCACCGCGACCGCGCCGGCCGCCATGGTCACGCTGCCCGACTTCTCGACCATCACCGCGCGCGACGGCGCGGCCGTGGTCAACATCAGCGTCACCGGCACCATGAAGGCCTCGGACGACGAGGAGGCCGCGCAGATCCAGGGCATCGATCCCGACGATCCGATGTTCCAGTTCTTCCGCCGCTTCCAGGGCCAGATCAACCCGCGCGGCCAGCAGCAGCGCGACGTGCCGGTGCGGGCCCAGGGCTCGGGCTTCATCGTCGATGCCAACGGCATCATCCTGACCAACGCCCACGTGGTGAAGGACGCGAAGGAAGTCACCGTCAAGCTCACCGACCGCCGCGAGTACCGCGCCAAGGTGCTGGGCGCCGATGCCAAGACCGACATCGCGGTGCTCAAGATCGACGCCAAGAACCTGCCGGTGCTCGCGCTGGGCAACACCAAGGACCTGAAGGTCGGCGAATGGGTGCTGGCCATCGGCTCGCCGTTCGGCTTCGAGAACACCGTGACGGCCGGCGTGGTCAGCGCCAAGGGCCGCACGCTGCCCGACGACAGCTACGTGCCCTTCATCCAGACCGACGTGGCGGTGAACCCCGGCAATTCGGGCGGCCCGCTGCTCAACACGCGCGGCGAGGTGGTCGGCATCAACTCGCAGATCTACAGCCGCAGCGGCGGCTACCAGGGCGTGTCGTTCTCGATCCCGATCGACGTGGCGGTGCAGGTCAAGGACCAGATCGTCGCGACCGGCAAGGCGGTGCACGGCCGCCTCGGCGTGGCGGTGCAGGAAGTGAACCAGGCCTTCGCCGATTCCTTCAAGCTCGACAAGCCCGAGGGCGCGCTGGTCTCGAACATCGAGAAGGGCGGCCCCGGCGACAAGGCGGGCCTGAAGGCCGGCGACGTGATCCGCAAGGTCGGCGACCAGCCCATCGTGTCCTCGGGCGACCTGCCCGCGGTGATCGGCCAGCAGGCGCCCGGCACCAAGGTCACGCTCGAGGTGTGGCGCCAGGGCGAGCGCCAGGAGCTGACGGCGAAGCTCGGCGATGCCAGCGACAAGCCGGCCCAGGTCGCGAAGGCCGACAAGGCCACCGGCCAGGGCAAGCTGGGCCTGGCGTTGCGTCCGCTGCAGCCCGACGAGAAGCGCGAGGCCGCGGTCGAGACCGGCCTGCTGATCGAGGACGCGGCCGGCCCGTCGGCGATGGCTGGCGTGCAGGCCGGCGACGTGCTGCTGGCGATCAACGGCACGCCTGCGAAGACCGTGGAGCAGGTGCGCGAGGTGGTCGCGAAGGCCGACAAGTCGGTGGCGCTGCTGATCCAGCGCGGCGACGACAAGATCTTCGTGCCGGTGCGCATCGGCTGACCGCCCCGGGCCGGACCCCGACGCGCGACGACCGATGAAGCCGCCGCACCGACGGTCTTCGGCCCCGCAGGCCGAACGCCTCGACCCTGCCGACAGCGCCGCCAACGGGCTGTCGGCCCACATCCTGCCGACCTCCGCCACCATGATCGGCGTGTGCATGACCGTGATGTCCATCGGGCACCTCGGTCCGCGCGACGATCTGCGGCTGGTGATCGATCGGCTGCTCGCGGTCGACGCGCTGGTCTTCCTGGCCAGCGCGTTGCTGTCGTTCATCTCGATGCGCATGCGGCGCTCGGGCGCGCGGCTCGAGGCCTGGGGCGAAGTGGTGTTCATCGCGGGGCTGGCGCTGCTGGCGCTCGGTGCCGTGGCGCTGACTTTCGCCTTGCGTTGAGCCCAGCGCCCGTGTTCAGTGCTGCGGGCAGTCGATCGCGCCCGGCCACTCGAGCGTGATGCGCGTGCCGCCGGCGCTGTTCTCTTCCTGCTCGACCGCCGCGATCTCCAGCCGCGCGCCGATGCTCAGCGCGCGCGCCCGCATGTTCGCGATGCCGTGGCCCTTCGTCTTCGGCGCTGCGCCCGCGGGCTGCAAGCCGACGCCGTCGTCCGTCAGCACGATGTGCACGCGCGGCGGCTGCGCCTCGGCCTGCCAGCGCGCATGCAGCACGATGCGCGTGGCGCGCGCATGCTTGAGCACGTTGGTGAAGGCCTCGAGCAGGATGCGCTGCAGCTGCAGCGCGGCCTGGGCCGAGAACGGCGCCACCGGCGGGATCACGCCCACGTCCCACACCAGCGCGATGCCGGCCGCGTCAAGCCGCGGCTGCAGCCGGTAGCGCAGGGTGGCGAGCACGGTGGCGAGGTCGTCGTGCGTGGGCTGCAGCGAGTCGACCGCCATGCGCATCTCGTCGAGCGCGAGCTTCACGTGCTCCTCGACCACCGCGCGGTCGGGCGCGGGCTGGGTCACGACGTTGAGCAGGCCCACGAGCTGTGAGCCGACGCCGTCGTGGATCTCGCGCATGATGCGCTGCCGCTCGAGCAGCACGGCCTGTTCCTGCTGCTGCAGCCGCAGCGCATCGAAGGCCACGCGCAGCTGCCCCTCGCGCTCGGCCACGCGCTCGGCCAGGGTGGCGTTGAGCGCGCCGTAGTCGGCCACGGTGCGGCTGTAGCGGTCGACCACCAGGCCCGCGAGGATCAGCACGAAGAAGAACATCGCGCGCGGCGTCTGCGAAGTGTCGGAGCCGCCGAAAAAGCCCATGCGCACCAGCAGCAGGTCGTGCATGCCCGCGAGGATCGCGAGCACGCCTGCCAGTAGCAGCACCATGGCGATCGTGCGGCGCTCGACCCAGGCGCTGCGCGCCACCACCGGCAGGCAGGCCACGCCCGTGAGGTTCAGCAGCACCAGGCCGGCGGTCCACAGCGCCGGCCAGGCCAGCACGAAGGAGGCGATGGCGCTCGCGACCGCGATGCTCATCGCCGCGTAGAGCGCGCGCACCAGCCCCGCCGGGCCGCGCTGCAGCACCAGCAGCACGAAGCGCGTGATGAGCCCGATGTGCAGCGCATAGCAGACCGCGATCACCACGCCCCAGAGCGGCCAGGGCAGGTTCATGTCGGGCCGCACCCGGTCGACGTTGTGCGGCAGGCCCGAGAGCGCGGCGAGCGCGAAGCAGCCATAGAGCGCCTCGCGCTGGCGCAGCCAGAGCGCGCCCGACAGGCAGCCCATCAGCGCGAGGATGGCCGCATTGGCGATCACCGAGGTGTGGCGCCAGCGCTGGTAGACGCGGTAGCGCGGCAGCAGCTCGCGCTCGGTGCCGTACTGCAGCGTGGCCAGCGCCGCGCCGCGCTGGCGCTGGACGGTGGTGCGGATCACCAGTTCCTGCGCCGCGCCCGTGCGCTGCAGCGAGGCGGCCACCGGCACGAAGGGCGTGCCCTTGGTGTCGTAGGACGGATCGCCCAGCGTGCCGAAGCCCGCGAGCGGCGTGCCGTTGAACTCGATCGCGACCTGGTTGCCCACGCCCGCGAACAGCAGCGCGGCCGGTTCGCTCGCGGGCGCCGCCGCGGCGGGCAGGGCGATGCGGTAGATGGCCTTGCCGCCGCGGCCCGGAAAGGCCTGGTCCCAGCGGAACGGCAGCTGCACCCGGCGCTCCTCGGCGGGCAGGCCGTCGGGCTCGAGGCGGGCCTCGGCGCTGGTGACGGTGTAAGGCGTGGCGGTGCCGCCGCCGGTATTGCTGGCGGCGGCCGGACCGGCGATCAGCAGCAGCGCGGCGACCAGGGCGAACAGGAAGCGCAGATCGGAAGAAGAGGCAGTGGCGGCGGAAGGATGCTCAGGGCAGCCAGCCCAGGTTGCGCGCCTCGAACACGGCTTCGGACTTGTTGTGGACATCCAGCTTGCCGTAGATATTGCGGATATGGGTTTGGACGGTCGAAGCCGAGACTCCCATCTGCGCGCCGACTTCGGCATAGGTGAAACCACGGGAAACGAGGTCCAGCACCTCCGATTCGCGCGGCGACAACCGCACCGGCGGCGTGCGCGGGAGCGCCGAGGATGCCATGGCCGAGCCGATCGTGCCCTGGGCCAGTCC
>NZ_JBZAYE010000596.1:0-4502 GCF_058244205.1 Variovorax sp. 20P10.2.4 | reverse complement strand
GGCCTGGTGGCGGCCGATGCGCACGTGGTGCTGATGCTCACCGCGAGCGCCGCCTGCGACCCGAGCTGGCCCGATCCGCCGGTCTGAGACCGGTTCTTTCTTCCTTCGTCCCTCGTTCACGGAGCACGCGATGCGCCGACGTACCTTCCTTGCCGTTTCATCGGCAGGCGCCCTGCTGGGCGCCACCGGCAACGCCCAGGCGGGCGCCTTTCCCGACCGGCCCGTGAAGCTGGTCGTGCCCTGGGCCGCGGGCGGCAGCACCGATGCCATCGCGCGCGCCATGGCGCAGCGCATGAGCCAGACGCTGGGCCAGTCGGTGATCGTCGACAACCGCCCGGGTGCGGCCGGCCAGATCGGCACCGACGCCGCCGCCAAGGCGCCGCCCGACGGCTACACGCTGGTCATCGTCGAGCTGCCGCATGCGATCGCGCCGGCGGTGACGGCGAAGCTGCCCTACGACCTGCTGCGCGACTTCACGCCGGTGACCATGATCGGCACCTCGCCGCTGGTGCTGTTCGCGGGCATGGACGAGGGCAGCAAGGACTTCCGCAGCTTCATGAAGACGGCCGCCGCGAGCGCCGCGCCGCCCGCGATCGCGCACAGCGGCGCGGGCACCGTGAGCCATCTCGCGGGCGAGCTGCTGGCGCAGCGCTCGAAGATCCGTTTCAACATGGTCCCGTACCGCGGCTCGGCGCCCGCGCTCACCGACGTGGCCGCGGGCACGGTGGCCGGCCATTTCGCGACCCTGGCCAGCGGCTCGAGCCTGGTGGGCGCGCGCCGCATCCGGCCGCTGCTGGTGGCGAGCACGAAGCGTGTGGACATCCCGGGCCTGCAGGGCGTGCCCGCGCTGGCCGAGAGCGGCCTCGCGGGCATGGAGATCGACCAATGGTGGGCGCTGGTCGCGCCCGCCACCACGCCGCTCGAGGTGGTGGAGAAGCTGCGCGCCGAGGCCGTCGCGGCGCTGGCCCATGCCTCGGTGAAGGAGCGCATGTCGGCGCTCGGCGTGCAGCTGCGCGGCTCGACCACCGGCGAGCTGCGTGCCTTCATGCGCGCCGAGGCCGAGCGCTGGCAGCGCGTGGCGCGCGAGATCGGGCTGCAGCCGCAGTAGCTTCTAGCGGGCGTCGCTGTAGACGGTGGCGCGCGACACGCCCATGTGCGCGGCCGCGATCTCGGCGCCGCGGCGGATCTCGAGAAAGCCTTCCTTCTTGAGTTCCTGCACCAGCTGCTTGCGGTCGGCCGGCTTGAGCGAGCGCGGCGTGGTCGCGCGCGCGGCCGCGAAGGCGTCGATGCGCGCATGGATGCGCTCGGACTGGCCGCTGCCCGGCTCGAGGTGCTCGCGCACCTCGCTGTCGTCGATGCGCGTGAACTGCGACATCGCGCTCTGGAAGCTCTGGAACAGGGTCAGGTCCACGTTGAGGCACAGCGCGGCCACGTACTCGCCGTGCTCGTCCTTGATGCCGATCGAGGTGCTCTTGACCTTGCGGCCGTCGGGAAAGGCATTGGCGTAGTTCGCGATCACGGCCGGGAATTCGGGATCGCGGATGCGCGCGAGCCCGAGCTCGGTGACCGACTGGCCGACCTGCCGGCCGCTCAGGCCGTTCTCGATCGCATGGATCGCGTTGTCGGGATTGCGCAGGTCGTGCACCACCACCTCGCAGAAGGGGGCGAAGGTCTGGCCCAGGCCCTCGGCGATGTGGTCGAGCATCTCGAGCAGGTGCTTGTCGGACTTCTTCTTCATGCGGGTGAATGTATCCAGGTCTGGACGAAGCATCCAAACCGCGCGCCAAAACTGTACAAAAAGTATATTAATGGATATATTGTCTGGAACCGCGGTGCCCTCCGGCGGCCGCCTTCGCGGGCGGTGCGCCGACTTCCCTCTTTCTTTCTCTGCTCGGAGAAACCCATGAAGAAGATCCGTCTGGCGTTCCCTGTCCTCGTCCTCTCGCTGCTGGCCGCCGGTGCCGGCCCGGCCTCGGCCGACACCCTGCGCAAGCTCGCCGACAGCGGCCGCATCGCGATGGGCGTGCGCGACTCGGGCGCGCCGCTGTCCTATGCGCTGGGCGCGGGCCGCTACACCGGCTACCACGTCGAGCTCTGCGAGCGCGTGATCGCGGGCCTGCGCGAGGCGCAGCGACTGCCCGCGCTGGCCATCGACTACCAGCCCGTGACCTCGTCGAACCGCATTCCGCTGGTGCGCAACGGCACGGTCGACCTCGAGTGCGGCACCACCACCAACAACGCGGCGCGCCAGAAGGAGGTGGCGTTCGCGCTCACCACCTACGTCACCGAGGTACGGCTCGCGGTGGCCGCGAAGTCGGGCATCGCCTCGATCGCGCAGCTGCAGGGCAAGACGGTGGTCGTGACCTCGGGCTCGAGCGCGGTGAAGACCGCGCGGCTGCACAAGAAGGCGGCCGGCGTCGAGTTCCAGGAGGTCTACGGCAAGGACACGGGCGACAGCTTCCTGCTGCTGCAGACCGGCCGCGCCGTGGCCTGGGTCGACGACGACAACATCCTCGCGGGCAACATCGCGAGCGCGCGCACGCCGGGAGACTTTCGCATCGCGGGCGAGACCTTCGCGGTGGAGCCGATCGCGATCATGCTGCGGCGCGACGACCCGGCCTTCAAGGCCGCGGTCGATGCCCAGCTGCGCCGGCTGATGGCCGACGGCGAGCTCGC
The DNA here is from genome assembly GCF_058244205.1 of Variovorax sp. 20P10.2.4. Classification (NCBI taxonomy): domain Bacteria; kingdom Pseudomonadati; phylum Pseudomonadota; class Betaproteobacteria; order Burkholderiales; family Comamonadaceae; genus Variovorax; species Variovorax sp. 20P10.2.4. The sequence continues at coordinate 1,826 of NZ_JBZAYE010000596.1, read as the reverse complement.
GAAGCTCTACGACAAGTGGTTCGTGCAGCCGATCCCGCCGCGCAATGCGGCGCTGAACCTGCCGATGAGCGCCGCGCTGCGCCAGGCGATCGCGGCGCCGAACGACAACCCCTCCGAGGCCTACCAGGCCCGCTGAATCCATTCATCAAGCAACGAAGGACCCGATCCATGCCGAACACCCCGCACTACATCGCCCCCCGCACCGGCCGCACCCACGGCCTGCTCGAGCGCCGCTGGCGCTCCGACGACGGCCACCCGATGATGATCACGCCGCTGCCCGGCATCTCGCGCGACGACATCGACACGCGCGTGCGCTCGCTGTGGCGCTACCGCGCGGCGCTGCCGGTGGCGATCGAGCGGCCCGCGAGCCTGGGCGAGGGCTGCACGCCGCTCGTGCAGAAGCGCTGGGGCGGGCTCGAGCCCTTCTTCAAGCTCGAGTGGTTCAACCCGACCTGCAGCTTCAAGGACCGCGGCGCGGCCGTGATGATGTCCTTCCTGCGTCAGATCGGCGTCGACGCGGTGCTCGAGGACAGCTCGGGCAACGGCGGCGCCGCGATCGCCGCCTCCGGTGCCGCGGCGGGCCTGCGCGTGAAGGTGCTCGCGCCCGCCTACACGCCCGCGCCCAAGGTGGCGCAGATCCGCGCCTTCGGCGCCGAGGTGCAGCTCGTGCCGGGTCCGCGCGAGGCTTCCGAAGAAGAGGCGGTGCGCCAGTCCAGCGAGATCTTCTACGCCAGTCACAACTGGCATCCCTTCTTCCTGCAGGGCACGAAGACGCTGGCCTACGAGCTCTGGGAGGACCTGGGCTTCGAGGCGCCCGACAACGTGATCATCCCGGCCGGCGCGGGCAGCAACGTGCTGGGCTGCCACATCGGCTTCCAGGAGTTGCTCGCGGCCGGGCAGATCCGCCGGCTGCCGCGCATCTTCGTCGCGCAGCCGCTGAACTGCTCGCCGATCGACGCGAGCTTCACGGCCGGCGCCGACACGCTGGTCGAGCGCGCGGTGGCGCCGACCATCGCCGAGGGCACGGCGATCAAGCGGCCGGTGCGGCTGCGCGAGATCCTGCAGGCGCTGCGCGAGACGCGCGGCGGCACGGTCGCGCTGACCGAGGAGCAGATCGCGGCGGCCGTGCGCCGGCTGGCGGCGACAGGGCTCTATGCCGAGCCGACCTCCTCGTCGGCCGCTGCCGCCATCGAACTGCTGGAGCAGCGCGGCGAGATCCGCGCGGGCGAGAAGACGGTGGTGCTGCTGACGGGCACCGGGCTCAAGTCGACGCAGTTCATGACCGAGCTGTTCGCCGGGGCGGCCGGCTGATCGACCGGGCGCCCCGCGTGCGGCGGGGCGTTCGCTTCACCAGCCGTGCAGCCGCGGCCAGGTGCGCAGGCTGCCGTCCTGCGCGAGCGCGTGGTATTCGGGGAACTGGGCGCCGGTCGCGCAGGCATGGTTGGGCAGGATGCGCAGCCGCGTGCCGATCGGGAAGCGTTCAACGATGTCCGCGGCCGTGCCGTCCGCCAGCGACAGGATGCCGTGCTCCTGGTTCGCGCCGCTCAGCACATAGCCTTCGATCGCGCGGCCTTCGAGGTCGCAGGCCTGGCCGTAGCCGAAGTCGTGCTTCTGCTTCGCCGTGCCGCGGTCGCGGCTCATCGCCATCCAGCCCGCGTCGAGGATGGCCCAGCCCTTCTCGGCCTGGTGGCCGATGACGGTGGCCAGCACGCTCAGCGCGATGTCCCCGGGCGCGCAGACGCCGATGTTGTGCATCACGAGGTCGAAGAACACGTAGACGCCGGCCCGTACTTCGGTCACGCCGTCGAGCCGCGCGGCCGACAGCG
>NZ_JBZAYE010000595.1:0-4508 GCF_058244205.1 Variovorax sp. 20P10.2.4 | reverse complement strand
CTCTACCTCGCGATCAAGGGCTTCGGCGGCGCGTACCTGGTCTACCTGGGCATCCGCATCTGGCGCGGCGCGCGGCAGCCGCTCGCGATGGCGCCGGAGGCGGGCACGCCCGCCGCATCGGGCGGCCGCGGCAAGCGCACCTTCCTGCTCGGGCTGGCCACGCAGGTCAGCAACCCGAAGACGGCCGTGGTCTACGCGAGCATCTTCGCGGCCTTCCTGCCGCGCGAGGTGCCGCTGGTGCTGGCGCTCGCGGTGCCGGCCGTGATCTTCTGCATCGAGACCGGCTGGTACGCCATCGTCGCGCTCGCGCTGTCGTCGGCGGCGCCGCGCTCGGCCTACCTGCGCTACAAGACCTGGATCGACCGCGCGGCCGGCGGCGTGATGGGGCTGCTGGGGCTGCGGCTGGTGTGGTCGGCGGTGCGCGGGACCTGAGGCCGATTCCTAGAGCAGGCTCTCCGGCGTCAACGGCGCCAGCAGCTCGAGCATGGTGCGGTCCCAGAAGCCCGAGTCGGGCTCCTCGCTCAGCACCGTGGTCTTGCCGGCCTCCTCGCTGATCCACTCCAGGCGCGAGTCGCTGCCTTCGGCGAAGCGCAGCCTGTAGGCGCCCTGCTGCTTGAGCACCTCGAGCAGCTTCAGCGCCTGCTGCGCCATCTCGGGGCTGCGGATGAACAGGCCGATCTCGGTGTTGTGGACCTCGGAGCGCGGGTCGAAATTCATCGAGCCGACGAACAGGATGCGCTGGTCGATCACCGCCGACTTGGCATGCAGCCGCCCGACCGAGGTGCCGAACAGGCCCAGCCGCACGCTGCGGCGGGTGCGGTTGGTGCTGAGTTCGTAGAGTTCGGCGCCCAGGCGCAGCATCTCGGGCCGGTAGCGGCGGTAGGCGGTGTGCACCAGCGGCTCGTCGGTGGCGGCGAGCGAGTTGGTCACCACGCTGATCTTCACCTGGCGCCGGCGGATCTCGTTCATCACCTCGAGCCCCGCGGCGCCCGGGATCAGGTAGGGCGAGACGATGGTCACCTCGCTGCGCGCGCGGCGCATCTGCTCGACCACGTTGTAGCGCACGCTGTCGACGTCGAGCAGCGGCACGCCGCCGTACGAGGCGGTCTTGCCGATCACGCGGTCGGGCGAATCGGCATAGGCCTCGGCCGTGGTCCAGATCAGGCCGAGCCGGCCGGCGTCGAGGTCCTCGGCGATCGGGCCGTAGCCCAGCAGGTCGTTGGGCGCGGGCTTCGGCGGCGGCGGCGTGGTGTCGGGGCCGGTGGCGGCCTCGAAGCGGCGCTGCAGTTCGTCGGCAGGCAGCGCGCTCGCCACCACCGACTCGATGGGCCGCACGTAGGGGCTGTTCCAGTACTGGTCGAACAGGCTGCCCAGGCGCGGGATCAGCGCGCCCGTCACGAAGGTGTCGAGGTCGATGAAGTTCTCGCCCGCGGTGCGCCGGAAGTACTGGTTGCCGATGTTGCGCCCGCCCGCCACGGCCATCGCGCCGTCGGCGATGAACAGCTTGTTGTGCATGCGCCGGTTGACGCGGCTGAAGTCGAACAGCGAGGCCGTGAAGCGCGCGAGCAGGCTGCCGCGGCCGGCCGGGAAGGGGTTGAACAGGCGCAGCTCGACATTGGGCGTGGCCGCGAAGCCGCGCAGCAACTCGTCCTCGCCCGCGGTGTAGAGGTCGTCCATCAGCACGCGCACCCGCACGCCGCGCTGCGCGGCGTCGCGCAGGGTGCGCAGCAGGTAGCGGCCGGTCTCGTCGTTCTCGATCTGGTAGTACTGGACGTCGAGCGTGCGCTGGGCCCGGCGCGCGAGCTGGATGCGGGTGTCGAAGGCGAAGTCGCCACCGGGCATGAGGCGAAAGCCGCTGAGGTCGGGGTCGGGCTGCGCGGCCAGCGCGATGCGCCCGAGCGCGGTGTCCTTCGACACGGCGATGGCCTTGGTAGGCGCGCGCGGGGCCTCGTCGGGCAAGGTCGCGCAACCGGCGGCCAGCAGCGCGGCCGCGATGGCGAACACCCAGAGCCCACAGCGCGACAGCAGGCGTCGGGCCATCGGCGGCTTTCTACAGGGCCTTGCGCAGGTTGGCGGGCGCGATGCGCAGCGCCTCGCGGTATTTGGCGACGGTGCGGCGCGCGCACTCGATGCCCTGCTCCTTGAGCATCTCGGAGATCTGGCTGTCCGACAGCGGCTTCTTCACGCTCTCCGAACCGACGAACTGCTTGATCAGCGCGCGCACCGCGGTGCTCGACGCATTGCCGCCGGTCTCGGTGCCCAGCGCCGAGCCGAAGAAGTACTTGAGCTCGACCGTGCCGAAGGGCGTGGACATGTACTTGGCGGTGGTCACGCGCGAGATGGTGGACTCGTGCAGCCCGAGCTCGTCGGCGATCTCGCGCAGCACCAGCGGGCGCATCGCGAGCTCGCCGTGCACGAAGTAGCTCTTCTGCCGCTCGACGATGGCGTTGCTCACGCGCAGGATGGTGTCGAAGCGCTGCTGGATGTTCTTGATGAACCAGCGCGCCTCCTGCAGCCGCTGCGACAGCGCCTGGCTGCCCTCGCCCTTGTGCGACTTGAGCGCGCCGGCATAGATGTCGTGCACGCGCAGCCGCGGCATCACCTCGGGGTTGAGCATGACGCGGAACTTCACGTTGGTGCCGCGGCCGGTCTTGGTGACGATCACGTCGGGGATGACGATGTTGCGCTCGACATCGACGAAGCGGCGGCCCGGCTTGGGTTCGAGCCGCGCGATGATCTGCAGCGCCGAGCGCACCAGTTCCTCGTTGGTGCGCGTGAGCGTGGCCAGGCGCTTGAAGTCGCGCCGCGCGAGCAGCTCCATCGGCTGCTTGCAGATGGCGAGCGCGGTCTTGCGCACCAGCTCCTCGTCCTCGGTTTCGTCTTCGTCGGCCAGCGCGCGCAGCTGGATCGCGAGGCATTCGCCGAGGTCGCGCGCGCCCACGCCCGCGGGCTCCAGGCTCTGCAGCAGACCGAGCGCGACCTGGAAGTGGTGCACCAGCTCGTCGAACTGGTCGTTGTCGTCGCCCGCGAGGCCCGAGGCCAGCGCCGGCAGCGAATCCTCGAGGTAGCCGTCGTCGTTGAGCGACTCGATCAAAAAGCGCAGCGCGGCGCTGTCGTTCTCGTTGAGCCGCAGGCTCAACGCCTGGCGGTGCAGGAAGGACTGCAGCGATTCCTGGCTGCGCGCGAGTTCGGTAGCATCGGCGCGCTCGTCGTCGCCGGTGCTGCTGTTGTTGCGCGCGGGCGCGTCGCTGCCCCACTCGCTGTCGTCGGGCGCCATGTCGACGGTGCCGTCGCCTTCCCAGTCGGGCTCGCGCTCGGGCGAGTCGAGGGCCGGTTCGGCCTCGGACGATGAGGTGGTCTCGGTGGACGTGGTCGAGGTCGAAGGCGCGGCGCTCGCGTAGTCGCTCTCGGCTTCGCGCTCGGTGTCCTCGCGCGGCGCGGGCGTGTCGGCGGCGTCGAGGCCGAACTCCTCGCGCGCGGCTTCCTCGGCGGTGCGCTCGAGAAAGGGGTTCTCGTCGAGCATCTGCTCGACCTCCTGGCTCAGTTCGAGCGTGGAGAGCTGCAGCAGCCGGATCGACTGCTGCAGCTGAGGCGTCAGCGCGAGATGCTGCGAAACGCGCAGCGACAAGCCTTGTTTCATGCCCTCAGGAAATGACTTGCACGAGGGTCATCACATGCGGAAGTGCTCGCCCAGGTAGACCCGGCGCACTTCGGCGTTGTCGACGATCTCCGAGGGCGTGCCCTGTGCCAGCACATGGCCGTCGCTGATGATGAAGGCGTGGTCGCAGATGCCCAGCGTCTCGCGCACGTTGTGGTCGGTGATGAGCACGCCGATGCCGCGTTCCTTCAGGAAGCTGATGATGCGCTGGATCTCGATCACCGCGATCGGGTCGATGCCGGCGAAGGGTTCGTCCAGCAGGATGAAGCGCGGCTGGGTGGCCAGCGCGCGCGCGATCTCGACGCGGCGGCGTTCGCCGCCCGACAGCGCGAGCGCGGGCGAATCGCGCAGGTGGTCGACGCGCAGGTCGGCCAGCAGCTCCGACAGGCGCTCTTCCATGCGCTGCTTCGACAGCGCCTGCGGCCGGCCGTTGGCATCGGGCTCGCGCTGCAGCTCGAGCACCGCGCGCACGTTCTCCTCGACCGTGAGCTTGCGGAAGATCGAGGCCTCCTGCGGCAGGTAGCTCAGGCCCATGCGCGCGCGGCGGTGGATCGGCATGTGGGCGATCGGCTCGCCGTCGATGGAGATCTCGCCCGCGTCGGCGCGCACCAGCCCGACGATCATGTAGAACGAGGTGGTCTTGCCGGCGCCGTTGGGCCCGAGCAGTCCGACCACTTCGCCCTTCTGTACGTCGAGCGAGACGTCCTTGACCACCTTGCGGCTGCCATAGCTCTTCTGCAGGCCGCGCGCGACGAGGCGGCTGCCCGGCACGCCGTTGGCTTCCTGGGTTCCGGCGGCTTCGATCACTTGCGTTCTTCCCCTTCGCCGCTCAGCGTGGTGGTGGAGCGCA
>NZ_JBZAYE010000594.1:0-4517 GCF_058244205.1 Variovorax sp. 20P10.2.4 | reverse complement strand
CGGCCGGCAGTGCCGCGATCACCTCGGCCACGGCGGCCGTGAGCTTCTTGGCGTAGGGCACGTGCAGGAACTCGTTCGGGCCGTGGGCATTGCTCTTCGGGCCGAGCACGCCGCAAACCATCATCTGCGCGGTCGGGAAGCCGGCGCTCAGCATGTTCATCAGCGGGATCGTGCCGCCCTGGCCGATGTAGCCGCAGGAGGCACCGAAGTGCGCGCGCGAGGCCTTGTTGAGCGCGTCCTCGAACCAGGGCGTGATGGTGGGCGCGTTCCAGCCGGTGGCGCCGCCGTTGCTTTCGAAGGTGACGCGGGCCTGGTAGGGCGCGTTGTCCTCGAGCAGGGCCTTGAGGCTGCCGACCGCCTCGGCCGCATCGACCAGCGGCGGCAGCCGCAGCGACAGCTTGAAGGCGGTGTAGGGGCGCAGCACGTTGCCCGCGTCCTTCAGCGCCGGGAAGCCCTCGGCGCCGGTCACCGACAGCGTGGGCTTCCAGGTGCGGTTGAGCAGCGCCTCGACCGGGTCGGTGGTGGTCGGCAGTGCGAACATGGTGGAACCGCCGCAGTCGTAGTGCGCCCACGGGAAGCGCTTGTAGACCTCCTCGCCGAGGATCGCGGCCGTGGCCTTGGCCTGCGCCAGCCGGTCGGGCGGCACCTCGCAATGGAAGCTCGCGGGCAGCAGGCGGCCGGTGGCGCTGTCCTCGAGGCGGTCGAGCACCTGGCGCATGATGCGGAAGCTCGAGGGCACGAGCCCCGAGGCATCGCCCGAGTGGATGCCCTCGGTCAGCACCTCGACCTTGAGCGTGCCGCTGGCCATGCCGCGCAGCGAGGTGGTGAGCCACAGCTGGTCGTAGTTGCCGGCGCCCGAATCGAGGCAGATCACCAGCTCGACCTCGCCCAGGCGCGGACGCAGCGCGTCGACGTAGGGCAGCAGGTCGTAGGAGCCGCTCTCCTCGCAGGTCTCGATCAGGCCGACGATGCGCGGATGGGCCGTGCCCTGGCGCTTGATGGCCTGCAGCGCCGCGATGCTGGCGTAGACCGCGTAGCCGTCGTCGGCGCCGCCGCGGCCGTAGAGCAGGCCGTTCTCGTACTTGGGCGTCCAGGGGCCGAGGTCGTTGCGCCAGCCGGTGAACTCGGGCTGCTTGTCGAGGTGGCCGTACATCAGCACGGTCTCGCGCATGTCGGTGCCGGTGGCGGGCACTTCGAAGAACAGCACCGGCGTGCGGCCCTCGAGGCGCACGATCTCCAGCTTCAGGCCCTCGACCTTCTGCGCCTCGACCCAGGCCGCGGCATTGCGCAGCACGGTCTCGAGGTGGCCGTGGGCCGACCAGTCCTTGTCGAAGCCCGGCGACTTGGCCGGAATCGTGATGTAGTCGGTGAGCTGGCGCACGATGTCGCCGTCCCACTGGGCGGTGACGTCGGACAGGGCCCGCTCGGCGTCGAGCAGGCCGGCGGGAATTTCGCGGTGCAGGGGAGCGTTCATCGGGGTTCTCCGCGGTGGGGGTGGCGAGACAAAAGCCGCATTTTGCGCCCATGGCCGCGGGCGCGTAGAGTGCGGTCGATCAACCTGGAGGGCGACGTGAGCAAGGCATCGACGACTCGGATCAAGGTGGGCATCGGCGGCTGGACCTACGAGCCCTGGCGCGACAACTTCTACCCCAAGGGGCTCGCGCACGCGAAGGAGCTGAACTACGCGAGCCGCCACGTCAGCGCGATCGAGATCAACGGCACCTACTACAGCACCTTCAAGCCCGACAACTTCCGCAAGTGGCGCGACGACACGCCCGAGGGCTTCGTGTTCTCGATGAAGGCCTCGCGCTTCGCGACCAATCGCAAGCTGCTTTCCACCGCGGGCGAATCGATCCGGCGCTTCATCGACAGCGGCGTGACCGAGCTCGGCCCCAAGCTCGGGCCGATCGTCTGGCAGTTCATGCCGACCAAGCAGTTCGATGCCGAGGACTTCGAGGCCTTCCTCGAGCTGCTGCCGAAGAAGGAGGGCAGCACGCCGCTGCGCCACGTGATGGACGTGCGCCACGAGAGCTTCATCGTGCCGGCCTACAAGGCGCTCGCGAAGAAGCACAAGGTGTCGACCGTCTTCACCGACGCCGACAAGTTTCCGTCCTTCGAGGAGCCCGAGGGCGAGTTCGCCTATGCGCGGCTCATGATGGCCGACGCGAAGCAGAAGACCGGCTATGCGGCGAAGGCGCTCGACGACTGGGCCGAACGCGCGCAGGGCTGGGCCGGAACCACCGCGAAGCCGCGCGAGGTGTTCGTCTATTTCATCAACGGCGCGAAGGAGCGCGCACCGGCAGCGGCGGCGGAATTGCTCAAGCGCCTGGGCTGGGAAGCGCCTGCACCGGCGGAAGAACCGGCGGCGGCACCGAAGGCGCCCAGAACGCCGAAGCCGCCGGCTGCCGCGAAGAAGGCGGCGGGCACGGCGGCCAAAAAAGCGAAGACCGGGACGGCTTCGAAGAAAGCCTGACCCGGCCCGCGCTGCGATCGAAAACGGCCGATCAGGCCGCGGCTTGCACCGCGGGCTTCGCGCCGAAGCTGATCTCGCCCGAGATCTGGCCGCCTTCCTCGATCACGATCTTGCCGTAGCGGATCTTGCCCGTGACCTTGCCGGTCGAATGGATCACCAGCTTCTCGCGCACCGTGAGGTTGCCGTCGAACACGCCGCGGATCTCGGCGATGTCGATCTCGGCCGAGCCCTTGAACTCGCCCTGTTCGGCGATCTGCATCAGGCGCGAATCCATGGTGGCCTCGACCAGGCCTTCGACCACGAGCGTGTCGCAATCGGTGATCTCGACGCCCTTGAGCTTGATGTTGGGGCCGACGGTGAGCTTGCTGCCGCCTTCCTTCACGGCGGGTGCGGCGGCGGCGGCATTGAGGCCGGCCTGGGCGGTCAACGAGGAGGGATTGACGGGGGAGCCCGAGAGGTTGGTGCCCGAGCCCACGAGCGGCGCGGGCCTGGAGGTCAATGCATCGTTTTCGCGTTCGCGCTTGCCGAAGAAAGGGGAGGAAGAAGTGGCCAAAAGAGAGCTCCTCATGAAAAGGACTATCGTAAGAATGCGCTTGGGGCCTCCTGCACTTCATTGCGCAAGAGGCGTAACCGAATAAATCGGTCGCGCGCCATCATCGCCCGATTCGCTGGCGGTGCCAACCACAAAGGACGATGTCCTTTCACGGGTGCGCGAAGCGCGGGAAGTTCCCGTGGTTCGCACCGCATGCGACGGCCTCCGACCCGAACGGCGCACCTGCGCATCGACAATGCGCCGCAGCCCACCAGCGACCCGCCACCATGACGACCTTCCTCTCGAGAGACACCATCGCTTCCCTCACGGCCGAGGCCGCGGCCGGCGACGCGCGCTTCGGCAAGCCCGAGCAAGGCTGGCGCCGCTCGCTGTTCTCGGTGATCTTCGAATCGGAATCGCGCGCGGGCCGGCTGTTCGACCTGGTGCTGATCGCGGTGATCGTGACCAGCGTGGCGGTGGTGATCCTCGACAGCGTGCAGCCGATCCACCAGCGCTGGGGCTCGACCTTCAGCGTGCTCGAATGGTTCTTCACCGCGCTCTTCACGCTCGAGTACCTCGGCCGCCTGGCCTGCGTGAAGCGGCCGCTGCGCTATGCGCTGAGCTTCTACGGCGTGATCGACCTGCTGGCGCTGCTGCCGACCTTCCTGGCCATCCTCACGCCCGAGCTCGCCTACCTGATCGACGTGCGCATCCTGCGGCTCTTGCGCGTGTTCCGCATCTTCAAGCTCTCGCGCTATTCGGCCGAGTACCGCGCGCTGGTCTCGGCGGTGGCGGCCAGCCGCCGCAAGATCACCGTGTTCGTCGGCTTCGTGATGCTGGTGGTGCTGGTGATGGGCACGCTGATGTACGTGGTCGAGGGCCCGCAGCATGGCTTCACCAGCATCCCGGTGGCGGTGTACTGGGCGATCTCGACCATGGCCACGGTGGGCTTCGGCGACCTGGTGCCCAAGACCGACCTGGGCCGCGCGATCGCCTCGGTGATGATGCTGCTGGGCTGGGGCGTGCTCGCGGTGCCCACCGGCATCGTGACGGCCGAGATGGCGCGACGGCCCTTCGACGACGAGGGCGGCGCGGCGGCCTTGCCGCTGGCGTCGCGCGGCGTGCTCGCGATGACGGCGCTGGCGCCCGACGCGGCCGATGCGCCGGCCGTGCCGCGCAAGCGGATCACGCCCGCGGCCAGGCGACGCGCCCTTGGGCAGCATCGTCGAGGCGCGCGATGAAGGCCTCGGCCGCGGTCTCGGGCAGCGCGAAGGCGAAGGCCACCGTGCTGGCGTGCGCCACCGATTCGAGCACCGCGCCAGCCGCGGCCAGCTCGCGTCGCACCAGGCCCTCGAGCGCATAGGGCACTTCGCAGCGCAGCGTGCGCAGGCGCACCAGCGGCACCAGCCGTGCGCCGGTCAGCGCCTGCGCGATGCTGTCGGTGTAGGCGCGCACCAGCCCGCCCGCGCCGAGCTTCACGCCGCCGAAGTAGCGCACCACGGTCGCGAGCGC
>NZ_JBZAYE010000593.1:0-4527 GCF_058244205.1 Variovorax sp. 20P10.2.4 | reverse complement strand
GGTGCCGCGCTTCACGCAGGTCGACGGCGCGGTCGACCGCCTGCCGCAGCCCCTGGGCGAGCAGGAGGTGGCGCTGCGCCGTGCCGAGGCACCGGCGCTGCGCCAGGCGCGGCTCGAGGTCGAGCGCCGGCGCGCGCTGTCCGAGCTCGAGCGCGCCAAGCGCATTCCCGACGTGACCGTGTCGCTGGGCGCCAAGCGCGTGCCGGCCTCCGAGGGTGAGGGCGGTGCCGGCAGTTCGCGCCGTGACCAAGTGGTGCTGGGGCTGTCGGTGCCGCTGCCGATCTTCGACACCAACCGCGGCAACCTCGCCGAGGCCCTGAGCCGCGAGGAGAAGGCGCGCGACGAGCTCGCCGCGGCCGAACTGCAGCTGGGCGCCGACCTGGCCCAGGCGAGCGAACGGCTGCGTTCGGCGCGTGCCACCGCCGAGACCCTGCAGCGCGACGCGCTGCCCGGCGCGGCCGAGGCCTGGCGCGCGGCCACCAAGGGCTTCGAGCTCGGCAAGTTCAGCTTCCTCGAGGCGCTCGATGCGCAGCGCACGCTGTTCCAGGTGCGCGCGCAGTACCTGCTGGCGCTGGCCGAGGCGCACCGCGCCGCGGGAGAACTCGACCGGCTGCTCGGCACCGAGGGCCTGTCCGACGACCTCGCCACCCCGGCCCCCATGGCCGCCATTCCCGCCGCCACCCCCCATTCCGCTGTCACCCGCTGAGGTTTCCCATGAGCATCGAACAAGAACGCAAGAACGCCGCGCCCGCCGTGGGCCGCAAGCAATGGATCGCGATCGCCGTCGTGCTGGCCGTGGGGCTGGCCGTCGGCGCGCTGATCCTGCGCACCGGAGGACCGTCGAAGCCCGCCGGCGGCCACGCCGAGTCGGCCGCGCATGCCGACGAGGAGCACCACGAGAGCGGCAAGGAGGCCGCCGGCCATGGCCATGACCACGAGGAGGCGAAGGGCCATGCCGATGGCGAGCACCACGAGGAAGAGGGCAAGGGCGAGAAGAAGGCCGAGGCCGGCGACGACGGCCACGGGCACGGGGCCAAGGAGGAGGCCAAGGGCGAAGCAAAGGGCGAAGCGAAGGCCGAGCCCAAGGCCGCCGCCGGCGGGCACGAGGGCGAGGACCGCAGGATCGCCTTCACCGAGGCCCAGATCAAGGCCGCCGGCGTGGCGATCGAGACCACCGGCCCCGCGAACATCCGCACCGCGCTGCAGCTGCCGGGCGAGATCCGCTTCAACGAGGACCGCACGGCGCACGTGGTGCCGCGCGTGCCGGGCGTGGTCGACAGCGTGCCCGCCAACCTCGGGCAGGAGGTCAAGCGCGGCCAGGTGCTGGCGGTGATCTCGAGCCCGGCGCTGTCGGAGCAGCGCAGCGAGCTGCAGTCGGCGCAGCGCCGGCTCGAGCTGGCGCGCAGCACCTACGAGCGCGAAAAGAAGCTGTGGGAGGAGAAGATCTCGCCGCAGCAGGACTACCTGCAGGCGCAGCAGCTGATGCAGGAGGCGCAGATCGCGGTCGCCAACGCGAACCAGAAGCTGCTGGCGCTCGGCGCCGTGCCGGGCTCGGGCGGCGGCTCGCTGGGCCGCTACGAGCTGCGCGCGCCCTTCGACGGGCTGGTGGTCGAGAAGCACATCTCGCTCGGCGAATCGGTCAAGGAGGACGCCAACGTCTTCACCGTGTCCGACCTGTCCACCGTCTGGGCCGAGATCAGCGTGCCGGCGCAGCACCTGCCGCTGGTGCGCACCGGCGAGACGGTCCGCATCCGCTCCACCGCCTTCGACCAGGTGGCGCAGGGCAAGGTCTCGTACGTGGGCGCGCTGCTCGGCGCGCAGACGCGCACCGCGACCGCGCGCGTGACGCTGACCAACCCGCAGCGCGTGTGGCGTCCGGGGCTGTTCGTCAATGTCGAGCTGGTGGCCTCGGAGCTGCAGGCGCCGGTCACGGTGTCGGCCGAGGCGGTGCATAGCGTGGAGGACAAGCCCACCGTGTTCCTGCGCGTGCCCGGCGGCTTCCTGCCGCAGGCGGTGCAGACCGGGCGCAGCGACGGACAGCGCATCGAGATCACCGGCGGGCTGAAGCCGGGCCAGGCCTATGCCGCCGCGGGCAGCTTCGTCGTGAAGTCGCAGCAGGGCAAGGCCTCTGCGACCCACACCCACTGAGGACGCACGATGTTCGAACGTGTGATCCGATTCGCCATCGAGCAGCGCTGGCTGGTGCTGCTCGCGGTGCTGGGCATGGCCGCGCTCGGCGTGTTCAGCTACCAGAAGCTGCCCATCGACGCGGTGCCCGACATCACCAACGTGCAGGTGCAGATCAACACCGCCGCGCCCGGCTACTCGCCGCTCGAGACCGAGCAGCGCGTGACCTACCCGATCGAGACCGTGATGGCCGGCCTGCCGGGCCTGCAGCAGACGCGCTCGCTGTCGCGCTACGGGCTGTCGCAGGTGACCGTGATCTTCAAGGACGGCACCGACATCTACTTCGCGCGCCAGCTCGTCAACGAGCGCATCCAGTCGGCGCGCGAGAAGATGCCCGAGGGGATCTCGCCGGTGGTGGGGCCGATCTCCACCGGCCTGGGCGAGATCTACCTCTGGACCGTGGAGACGGAGGAGGGCGCGAAGCGGCCCGACGGCCAGCCCTACACGTCCACCGACCTGCGCGAGATCCAGGACTGGATCATCAAGCCGCAGCTGCGCAACGTGCCGGGCGTGACCGAGATCAACTCCATCGGTGGCTACGCCAAGGAGTTCCAGATCGCGCCCGATCCCGCCAAGCTGCTCGCGCACGGCCTCACGATGACCGACATCGTGACCGCGCTCGAGCGCAACAACGCCAACGTGGGCGCGGGCTACATCGAGAAGCGCGGCGAGCAGTACCTGATCCGCGCGCCGGGCCAGGTGAAGTCGGCCGAGGACATCGGCAACGTGATCCTGGGCAACGCGCAGGGCGTGCCGCTGCGCGTGTCCGACGTGGCGCAGGTCGGCATCGGCCAGGAGCTGCGCACGGGCGCCGCCACCGACAACGGCCGCGAGGTGGTGCTCGGCACGGTGTTCATGCTGATCGGCGAGAACAGCCGCAGCGTCTCGCAGGCGGTCGACCGCAAGATGCAGGAGATCAACCGCACCCTGCCCGAGGGCGTGAAGGCGGTGACGGTGTACGACCGCACGGTGCTGGTCGACAAGGCCATTGCTACGGTGAAGAAGAACCTGCTGGAGGGCGCGGTGCTGGTGATCGCGATCCTGTTCCTGTTCCTCGGCAACATCCGCGCGGCCATCATCACCGCGCTGGTGATCCCGCTGTCGATGCTGTTCACCTTCACCGGCATGGTGAACCAGCGCATCAGCGCCAACCTCATGAGCCTGGGCGCGCTCGACTTCGGCATCATCATCGACGGCGCGGTGGTGATCGTGGAGAACTGCGTGCGCCGCCTGGCCCATGCGCAGGCCCACAAGGGCCGGCCGCTCACGCGCAGCGAGCGCTTCCACGAGGTCTTCGCGGCCTCGCAGGAGGCGCGCCGGCCGCTGCTGTTCGGCCAGCTCATCATCATGATCGTGTACCTGCCGATCTTCGCGCTCACCGGCGTCGAGGGAAAGCTGTTCCACCCGATGGCCTTCACCGTGGTGATCGCGCTGCTGGGCGCGATGATCCTGTCGATCACCTTCATCCCCGCGGCCGTGGCGCTGTTCATCGGCAGCAAGGTCGGCGAGAAGGAGAACCGGCTGATGTCGTGGGCGCGCCGCGCCTATGCGCCGCTGCTGGCGCGCGTGATGAACGCCAAGCCGCTGGTGATCACGCTGGCCTCGGTGGCGGTGGTGCTGTCGGGCCTGCTGGCCACGCGCCTGGGCACCGAGTTCGTGCCCAGCCTCAGCGAGGGCGACTTCGCGATCCAGGCGCTGCGCATCCCGGGCACCAGCCTCACGCAGTCGGTCGAGATGCAGCAGCAGCTCGAGCGCACGCTGAAGGCGAAATTCCCCGAGATCGAGCGCGTGTTCGCGCGCACCGGCACGGCCGAGATCGCTTCCGACCCGATGCCGCCGAACATCTCCGACGGCTACATCATGCTCAAGCCCGAGAGCGAATGGCCCACGCCCCGGCGCAGCCGCGCCGAGCTGCTGGTGGCGGTGCAGGAGGAGGTCGAGAAGCTGCCGGGCAACAACTACGAGTTCTCGCAACCGATCCAGCTGCGCTTCAACGAGCTGATCTCGGGCGTGCGCAGCGACGTGGCGGTGAAGATCTTCGGCGACGACATGGCGGTGCTCGAGAAGACCGCCGCGCAGGTGGCCGGCGTGCTCAACGGCATCGGCGGCGCGGCCGAGGTCAAGGTCGAGCAGACCACGGGCCTGCCGATGCTCACGGTGGAGATCGACCGCGGCAAGACCGCGCGCTACGGCCTCAACGTGGGCGACGTGCAGGACGCGGTCTCGACCGCGGTCGGCGGCCGCGAAGCGGGCATCCTGTTCGACGGCGACCGGCGCTTCGGCATCGTGGTGCGCCTGCCCGAGAACCTGCGCACCGACCTGGAGGCGATCCAGCGGCTG
>NZ_JBZAYE010000592.1:0-4528 GCF_058244205.1 Variovorax sp. 20P10.2.4 | reverse complement strand
GTGCAGCCAGGTGGTCTCGTTGTCCTGGCAGTAGGCGTTGTTGTTGCCGTGTTGCGTGTGGCCGATCTCGTCGCCGGCCAGCAGCATCGGCGTGCCCTGCGACAGCATCAGCACGGCCAGCAGCGCGCGCGAGAGCCGCAGCCGTTCGGCCCGCACCGCGGGATCGTCGCTCGGGCCTTCCACGCCGCAGTTGCGGCTCAGGTTGTGGCCATGGCCGTCGCGGTTGTTCTCGCCGTTGGCCTCGTTGTGGCGCGTGTCGTAGCTCAGCAGGTCGCGCAGCGTGAAGCCGTCGTGCGCGGTCACGAAGTTCACGCTCGCGGCGGGCGAGCGCCCGGCGTGCGCGAACTGCGCGCTCGAGGCCGTGAAGCGGTGCGCGAAGTCGCCCAGGCCGGCGCGCCCCTCGCGGTCCTGGCGCAGCCAGAAGCCGCGCTGCGTGTCGCGGAAGCGGTCGTTCCATTCGAGCCAGCCCGGCGGGAATTCGCCGAGCCGGTAGCCGCCCGGCCCGATGTCCCAGGGCTCGGCGATCAGCAGCGTGCGCGACAGCAGCGGATCCTGCGCGATGGCCGCGAAGAAGGGGGCGCGCGGATCGAAGCCCGTGGCCGTGGCGCGGCCCAGCACCGGCGCGAGGTCGAAGCGGAAGCCGTCCACGCCCATCTCGCCGGCCCAGAAGCGCAGGCTGTCCATCACGAGTTGCAGCACGCGCGGCTCGCCGAGGTTCAGGCAGTTGCCCGTGCCGGTCCAGTTCTCGTAGAGCGCGCGGTCGTCGGCGCGCAGGTGGTAGTAGAGGGCGTTGTCGATGCCGCGCAGCGACAGCGTGGGGCCGAGCTCGTCGCTCTCGGCGCTGTGGTTGTAGACCACGTCGATCACGAGCTCCATGCCGCGCGCATGCACCGCGTCGGCCAGCGCGCGGAACTCGCCGGCCGGCGTGGTGCCGGGGCGGCCGCTCCAGTAGCGCGCCTCGGGCGCGAACCAGCCGATGGTGTTGTAGCCCCAGTAGTTCGTGAGGCCCATCGCGAGCAGCCGTTCCTCGTCGGCGCGGTGCTGCACCGGCATCAGGCTCAGCGTGGTGACGCCCAGGCGCTGCAGGTGGTCGAGCACGGCCGGCTCGGCGAGGGCGGCGTAGCTGCCGCGCAGGGGGGCGGGGACGGCGGGGTGCAGCTTCGTGTGGCCGCGGACGTGGAGTTCGCAGATCACGCGGTCTGTGGGGGGGATGCGGGCGTGGCCTGGGGTTTGACTGGCTGGGGCGGGCACCACGCGGGCCTTGAGGGCGATGCTGGCGTTGTCCCGTGTGTCGCGCTGCGTCGGGTCCGCGGTGGCGTGGCCTCGGAAGAGGTCGCTGCCGTCGTAGCTTCCGACGATCTCGCGGGCATAGGGGTCGAGCAGCAGCTTCGATGGGTTGAAACGGTGGCCCTCGCTCGGGGACCAGGGGCCGTGGACTCGGTAGGCGTAGACGAGGCCGGGGCGGGCGCTGGGGAGTTGGCCGTGCCAGATGCCGTCTGTGAACTCGGGGAGCTTGAGTCGCTGCTGTTCGTGGGTGCCTGTGGGGTCGAAGAGGCAGAGTTCTACCTTTTCGGCTGCTGGTGCTGCCAGGGCGAAGTTGACGCCTGCTTGGGTTGCTGTGGCGCCTAGGGGGTACGGCGTTCCTGGGTTCAGCACGATGGTTGAGGCTTTCTCTTGCTGAGGCTGTTGGCCGGGTCTCGCCCCGGCGGGCGAGTCACTTTCTTTTGCTTCGCCAAAAGAAAGTAACCAAAGAAAAGGCGACCCACTGTCTGCGACCCTCCGCTTCGCTGCGGGCAACCTGCGGTGCTCGCGTTTCGCGGGGTCTCGCAGAACTCGCTTCGCTCAAACAGCTGCGAGCCCTTATCCGCGAAACGCTGCGCTCCTCGGCGCAGCCAGAGGGGGTGGGTCGGGCCATCGCTGCGCTCGGCCGAGCAAGCCCAAAGGGCCTTCGCTTCGCTCGGCCCCAGTGGAAGAAGACCCGGGGCCTTCGCACTCGCACCGCCCCACACAAGGACGCGCCATGGCGCGTTGACTCTGATCCCCTCTGGCTGTGCCGAGGAGCGCAGGGGAAAGCGGGATAAGGGCCGCAGCTGTCTGAGCGCAACGAAGTGGAGCGAGTTCTGCGGACCCCCGCTTTCCCCGAGCACCGCAGGTTGCCCGTAGCGAAGCGAAGGGACACAGGCAGTGGGGTCGCCTTTTCTTTGCCTACTTTCTTTTGGCGAAGCAAAAGAAAGTAGGTCCGCCGCCGGGCGGAATTCCCGGCTCCTGCCTCTGCAAGACAAACAACTCAAATTCAAGCCAACACCCACATCAAGGTAGCCAGGGGAGGCAAATCAACCACCACCGAATCCGCTTTCCCATGCCAAGCCAAAGCCTCACTGGCAACCACCCCATTCCCCACCCCACTTCCCCCATAAACAACCCCATCGGTATTGATGATCTCCCGATAGGACCCCGAACAAGGCACCCCCAACCGATACCCATGCCGAACCACAGGCGTGAAGTTGCAGACAGCCAATACAAACGCCCCATCCCGCCCCCGACGAACGAACGCAAACACCGACTGCGCCGTATCGTCATGCACGAGCCACTCGAACCCCGCCCCTTCATGGTCGAGCTCGTGCAACGCCGGATAGTGCCGATACACGTTGTTGAGATCCCGCACCAGCCGCCGCACCCCCTGATGCGATGCATGCTCGAGCAGATGCCAGTCGAGGCTGCGGTCCGCATTCCACTCCGCCACCTGCGCGAACTCGCAGCCCATGAACAGCAGCTTCTTTCCCGGATAGGCCCAGAGGTAGCCGTACAGGTTGCGCAGCCCCGCGAACTTCTGCCACTCGTCGCCCGGCATGCGCGCGATCATCGAGCCCTTGCCGTGCACCACCTCGTCGTGCGAGAACGGCAGCACGAAGTTCTCGCTGTGCGCGTACATCAGCCCGAAGGTGATCTCGCGGTGGTGATGCGGCCGGTACAGCGGGTCCTTGCCCGCGTAGGCCAGGGTGTCGTTCATCCAGCCCATGTTCCACTTGTAGTGGAAGCCCAGCCCGCCGTCCTCGGGCGGCCGTGTCACGCCGGGGAAGCTGGTCGACTCCTCGGCGATCGTCACCGCGCCGGGGCGCTCGGTGCCCACCACGCGGTTCATGCGGCGCAGGAACTCGATCGCCTCGAGGTTCTCGCGCCCGCCCTGCGCATTGGGCACCCACTCGCCGGGCCCGCGGCTGTAGTCGCGGTAGAGCATCGAGGCCACGGCATCCACGCGCAGGCCGTCGATGCCGTAGCGCTCGAGCCAGTACAGCGCATTGCCCACGAGGTAGTTGCGCACCTCCGTGCGCGACCAGTTGAAGATCAGCGTGTTCCAGTCGTTGTGGAAGCCCTCGCGCGGATCGGCGTACTCGTACAGCGCCGTGCCGTCGAAGCGGCCCAGGCCATGCGCGTCGGTCGGGAAGTGCGCGGGCACCCAGTCGAGGATCACGCCGAGCCCGGCCGCATGGGCCGCGGCCACGAAGAAGCGGAAGTCGCTCGGGGTGCCGAAGCGCGAGGTCGGCGCATAGAGGCCGATCGGCTGGTAGCCCCAGGAGCCGTCGAACGGATGCTCGGTGATGGGCAGCAGCTCGATGTGCGTGAAGCCGAGGTCGCGCACGTAGGGCACCAGGGTGTCGGCGAGCTCGATGTAGTCCAGCCATTCGTGGCCGTTCTTGCGCCGCCACGAGCCCAGGTGCACCTCGTAGATGCTGATCGGCGCGTCGCGCCCGTTGGCCTTGGCGCGACCCGCGGGCATGGTGGCGACCGGCGGCAGCGGGCGCACCACGCAGGCGGTGTCGGGCCGCAGCCGCGACGAGAAGGCGAAGGGATCGGCCTTGCGCAGCAGCTCGCCCTGCGCCGACAGGAGCTCGAACTCGTAGGCATCGCCCACCGCCACGTGCGGCGCGAAGACCTCCCACACGCCGCATTCGCGGCGCAGCCGCATCATGTGGCGCCGGCCGTCCCAGTTGTTGAAGTCGCCGACCACCGACACGCGCCGCGCATTCGGCGCCCAGACCGCGAAGGCCACGCCCTTGACGCCGTCCATCTCGCGCAGGTGCGCGCCCAGGCGCTCCCAGGGGCGCAGGTGCGTGCCCTCGGCCAGCAGCCAGACGTCGGTGTCGCCGAGCACGAAGGGAAAGCGGTAGGGGTCGTCGATGCGCGAGACGTGCGAGCCCCAGTCGACCTGGAACGCATAGCCCATGCGCGCCTCGGCCGCGGGCACCAGGCCCGCGAAGATGTCGGAGCCCTCGTGCCGCTCGAGCGTGGCCAGCGGCCAGCCGGTGCGCGCATGCAGCACCGTCACGCCCTGCGCGCCGGGCAGCAGCGCACGCACCACCAGGCCGCGCGAGGTTTCGTGCGGGCCGAGCACGCCGAAGGGGTTGCCATGCTCGGCGCGCATCAGCGCATGGACTTCGGCTTCGGGCAACTGCGTCGGGGCCATGGCGTGGGCGACCAATCAATCGGTGGTGGGATGGGCGGCGGGCTCGCCGAAGAAGGCGCCGAA
>NZ_JBZAYE010000591.1:0-4529 GCF_058244205.1 Variovorax sp. 20P10.2.4 | reverse complement strand
GCGAACGCGGCTTCAGCCCGATCTGCACCTCGTCCTTCAGCACCTCCCAGGCGCGCTGGCGCAGGGCCGCGAACTCGGGCGAATGGCGCAGCTCGGCCGAGCGCGGCCGCGCCAGCGGGATGTCGATGATCGCCTTGATGCGGCCGGGCCGTTGCGTCATCACGGCCACGCGGTCGGACAGGTAGACCGCCTCCTCGAGGCTGTGCGTGATGAAGACGATGGTCTTGCGGTACTGCTCCCAGATGCGCAGCAGCTCGCCCTGCAGGATCTCGCGCGTCTGCGCGTCGAGCGCGGCGAAGGGCTCGTCCATCAGCAGCACGTCGGGCCGGTAGGCCAGCGAGCGCGCGATCGCCACGCGCTGCTTCATGCCGCCCGAGATCTCGTGCGGATAGCGTTCGCCGAAGCCGTGCAGGCCCACGAGCTCGAGGTATTCCTGCGCGGTGCGGCGGCGCGCGGCCTTGCCGATGCCGCGGATCTCGAGGCCCACCGCGATGTTGTCGAGCACCGTGAGCCATGGGAACAACGCATAGCCCTGGAACACCACGCCCTGGTTGCGGTGCACGCCCGCGACCGGTTGGCCGTCGATGGCGATGCGCCCGCCGGTGCGCTCGGTGAGCCCGGCCAGGATGCCGAGGAAGGTCGACTTGCCGCAGCCCGAGGGGCCGAGCACCGAGAGGAACTCGCCCTCGCGCACGTCGAGGTCGAAGCCCTCGAGCACGCGCACGCGCTCGCTCGCGCCGCGCGCCGCGTAGTCCATGCGCACGTCGCGCGCCGAGATCTTGATGCCGCTCATGCGCGCGCCGCTCAGGTCTTCGCTGCGGCGGGCTGCGAGGGCGCCTGCGCGTAGGGGTTGAACTCGTTGGTGTAGACGTCCTTCACCGCCACCTTGCCGGCCGGGATCTTGCCCTCGGACTGCAGGATGTCGACGTAGTACTCGATCGGCGGCTCGGTCACCACCAGGTCCTCGACGTAGGCGTAGCGGTCCACGTTCTGCAGGTCCATGTTGATGCGCTTGGCGACCAGCTTGCGCGCTTCCTCGGGATTCGCGTTGACCCAGTTGCCGGCCTTGGCCAGTGCCGTCACCACGTCGCGCACCGCCTCGGGATGCTCGTGGATGAAGCGGCCGTGCGCGCTGTAGGGCGCCATGCCGCCGAGGCCGCCGTCGAGGTCGAAGTCGCTCCACAGCCGCACCAGCGCGTCGGCATGGTCGGCGCGGCCCGAGAAGGGCGCGTGGATGATCGCGAGGTCGGTGTTGCGCGTGACCAGCGTCTGCTCGGCCTGCTCGTCGGGCACCACCACGAAGTTGATCTTGTTCACGTCCACGCCATGCTGGCGCAGGTACTTCTTGGTCACGAACTCGGCGCAGGCGCCGAAGCTGTTGAAGCCGATGGTCTTGCCTTCGAGGTCCTTGGGCTTGAGGATGCCCGAGTCCTTGCGTACGAAGTACTTCATGTGCGGCGCTTCCTGCAGCGTCTTGCCGCCGGCCGCCACCACCTTGAGGTCGGCGCCCGAGGCGATGGCCGAGATCACCAGCGGCACCATGCGGCTGCCGAAGTCGATCTCGCCGGTGCCCACGAGCGGAATGATCTGCGGCGCCGCGATCTTGCCCACGTACTGCGGCCGCGTGTTCGTGCCCTCGAAGTAGCCGAGCTGGTCGGCCAGGTAGATCAGGTCGAACGAGGGGTTGTCGGGGTACTTGAACGCGACCTTGTCGCCGGTCTTCCTGACGATGGCCGGCGCGTCGGCCGAGGCCGACTTGGCCTCGTCGCGCGAGCAGCCCACGAGCGCGGCCGCGCCGAGCCCGCCGAGGCTGCCCACCGTGCCCAGCGAGACGAGGGTTTGCAGCAGGCCGCGGCGCGAGGGCGCGCGCAACGCGACGGTTGCGGATTCGCGGGAGGGGGAGAGCTTTTCGATGGACATAGCGACCGGCAGCGGAACTGCCTCTGAACAGGGATGGCCGATGCTAGGAAGCGGCCGGTGCCGGACCAACGAAGAAATCCATGCATGGATATGCGGGGAGTGGGGAAAGCGGGGCGCCCGGCGCCATCGACTGGAGGTATGGTGCGCGGCATGCGCGTCTTCCTGCTCGCCCTCGTCCTCTTTTGTCAACTCGCCATGGCCGCTCCACCTTCGCCTTCCACGCCGCCGGGCCCCCAGGCCCGGGCGCTGTCCGCGTTCATCGCCAAGAAGAAATTCTTGCCGGAAACCCTGTACCCGGGCGCGATGAACGAGCCGGAGCGCCTGCGCTTCGAGGCCACGATCAATGCGCTGGCCGTGCAGTTGCAGCCGCTCGCGGACCGGCCGAATCCCAAGGAGAAGCTCATGGCCGCGTTCAAGGCGGCCTATCCCGCCTGGGAGAACGAGGACACCGAGGAACGCGAGCGCGCGGTGGGTTACTTCGAGGAGTTGATGGGCATTCTGGGCGTGAAGAGTTCGAACGGCGTGCTGAACCGCCTGCTCTACGGATTCGATCCGGGGCAGTCGCCGGCGGCGAGGAATGCGCAGGCCCTGGCGGCGATGACGGCCGAGGAGCGGGGCTTCGCGGCGAAGCTCGAGGCGCTGCGCGTCGAGAACGCCGAGGCTTTTCTCGTGGCCGCCCTCGGCCCGCCGACGACCGTGGCGGGTGGCATGCAGCTGTGGATGAAGCTGAACGATCCGGGGTTCATGCTGTCGTTGACGAGGCAGCCGAAGGGGGCGATCGTCTGGATGGTGAAGGATCGCTTTCTCTATACGAAGGCCTTGTGAAATCCGAGCGCTGGGGTGCTCGGCGCGGCAGCTTCCTTCCGCGCCGGCGGTCGCTTCGCATTGCTTGCGAAAATGCGGCATGCACAGCCTTCTCGCTTCCGACCCGGCAGCCGCTTCTTCCGCCCCCGACCCCCTCGTACTCCAGACGCTGCTCGAGCAACGCGGCTCGACCCGCGGCTTCACCGACCAGGCCCTGCCCGAGGGCTGCCTCGAACAGCTCCTGATCCAGGCGCGCCGCGCCCCGAGCGGCGCGAACCTGCAGCCCGGCGAGTTCATCTCGCTCGAAGGCGATGCCCGCGCGCGGCTGAGCGCGGCGCTGGTGGGCGCATTCCGCAACGGCGAGCAGGAAGCCGAGGACTACAGCTACTTTCCGCGCCCGATGCCCCACAGCCTGCGCCGGCGCCAGGTCGCGGCGGCACAGGCGCTCTATGGCGCGCTGGGGGCGGCACGCGAGGACCGGGCGGCGCGCGATGCGCAGTTCGAGCGCAACTTCCGCTTCTTCGATGCACCCGTGGCGCTGCTGGTGGTGATCGATGCGCGCATGGGCAGCGGCTGCTACATGGACCTGGGGATGTGCCTGTTCGCGCTGATGATGGCCGCGAACGCCCAGGGCATCGGCAGTTGCGCGATCGGCGCGATCGCGTCCTATCCGGGCCTGGTGCGTTCGACGCTGGGGCTGGGCGATGAGCACCACGTCGTCTGCGGCCTGGCGCTGGGCTATGCCGATCCGCAGGCGCCCGAGAACGCGGTGCGGACCGCACGACGGCCGCTCGACGACTTCTTTCGCGTGATGCGCTAGCTAGAGCCGCTGCACCAGCCCCGCCGCGCCCAGGCCACCTGCGCCGGCAATCGCCGCGAGGCCGTGCGCACCCGATGGGGCATCGTGCGCCATGTCGGCGAGCAGGCGCACCAGGCTGACCGCGCCCGAGGCGCCGATCGGATGCCCGCGGCCCAGGCCGCCGCCGCCGCGGTTCAGGCGCGAGGGCTGCAAGCCCAATGCCTGGATGAACGACAGTGCCTGCACGGCAAAGGCCTCGTGCAGCTCCGCGCCCCAGAGCGCGCCCGCATCGAGGCCGGCACGGCGCAGCAGCGCTTCGGCGGCGGTGGAGGCGCCGAGCATCGGCATCTCCGGCGCCACGCCGATCGACGTGCCGCCCAGCCAATGGAAGCGTGGCGCGATCTTCAGCGCGGTCGCGGCCTGCGGAGTGGCGAGCAGCACGAAGGCGGCGCCGTCGGCGCGCGGTGCGATCGCGAGGCGGCTGACGGCCGTCTCGTGGGCGACGACCGGGTCGGACAGCGTGTCGGCGACCGCCTCGATCGGCATGCGGGCCATGCGCGAGGCCGTCAGTTCGCGCGCATAGCTGTCGTGCGTGGCATCGCCGATGGCCACGATCTCTTGCGACATGCGTTCGCGCCATGCGAGCGCCTTCGCATGGCTTTGGGCCGCGAAGTCATCCTGCTGCGCGCGGCCGATCGAATGCAGCGCGGCGTGGCGCGCGGCGGCGAGCAGCAGGTCGGGATCGCGCGCCGGATCGGGCGCGAAGGCGGGGCGGTCGTAGGGCACGGGTGCCTCGCCGGCATCGCGCGGGCGATGCTGGCGAATCGGCGCGCGGCTCCAGGCCTCGACGCCACCGGCGATCGCGATGGCGGCATTGCCGCTGGCCAGCAGGCCGGCGGCCAGGGTCACGGCATCGAGGCCCGCGCAGCACTGGGTATCGACCGACAGCGCGGCGATGCGGTCCGACAGGCCGGCAGCCAGCGCGACCATGCGCGCGGGATTGCCG
>NZ_JBZAYE010000590.1:0-4545 GCF_058244205.1 Variovorax sp. 20P10.2.4 | reverse complement strand
GTCATGACGGTGACGGACGTCGGCCTGGTCTATGCCATCTCGGTGCGCGTGGGCGCGGTGAGCGGCGTCGACACGGTGGCCTTCAGCGTCGCCGGCGACAACGTCGGCCTGGCACCGGCGCCGGTGGCGGGCTCGCCGGTCATCGAGGTGTGGGTCACGCCGTTCCGGCCCGCGAATTCCTCGTCCACGGCGCGGCCGGTGACGCTGCGGGTCGACTCGACGCCCGGCCTGGCCTGCCAGTCGGGCGGCTGCGGCGCCACCCTCATCCCGTTCAGCCAGATCGGCTGGACCGCCAGCAACAACGGCGCCGCCACCACGGGCGATATCCAGAGCGGCCGCTTCGACGGCAGCGCCAACCAGCAGATCGCGAGCTTCAATGCCAACGCGACCTTCTGCTCGGCCCCGGTGCTGCTGCTGTGCCTGGGCTACACCTACCGGTCGAACGCGATCAGCGCGACGCGGATGCAGTTCAGCTACGACAACGACGTCGTCTATCCGGCCGGCAACTACCGGGGCACCGTGCGCTTCACGGCGTCGATGGAGTGAAGCGCATGCGGGCAGCAATCGTCCCGTTCGCCGCGCTGCTGCTGTCGCTGGCGCTGCCGGCCGGCGCCAGCGTTGCACGTCTGGACGACTCGAGCTCGCCGCGCGCCCAGGTCGGCACCGACTTCCGCCGCGCGCAACCGGTCGACGGCATCCGCTTCGACCTGCCGTTCGGACGCATCGACTACCGGCTCGCGACCGCGCCCTACATCGGCCGGCGCGCGCGCATCTTCTACGTGATCCCGGCCGCCATCCCCGGCCTGCGCTCCCCCGCGGGCATGCAGCTGCAATGGCGCAGCCACGGCGCCTTCGCGAGCGCCAGCGGCCGGCCGGGCGACCGCGTGCCGATCTGGAGCGGCACCGTCGCCACCGCCTGGATGACCGAGAGCTTCGAGCTCACGCTGCGCCTCGATCCACGCGAACTGCGGCTGCCGCCGGGGGCTTCGCTGCGCTTCGAATCGATCTTCGAAATCGAGACCCTGCCATGACCCCGCCTTGTCCCACCCACGCGCTGCCGCGGCGCGCCGCCACCTTCGTCCTGCTGCTGGCCAGCGCCGGCGGCGCGCTGGCCGCGCCGTTCGAGATCGCGGTCTCGCCCTCGCGCTTCGAGCTGTCGGGCCGCGGCGGCACGCGCCTGGGCCAGTCGCTGGAGATCCACAACCTCGCGCCGGTCGCGACCGAGGTGACGGTGCGCACCATCGACTGGCACTACTCGGCCGAGGGCCAGATCAGCTACCACGACGACCTGCAGCCCGGCAGCTGCCGGCCCTGGGTGGCGCTCGAGCGGCGCAGCGTGCAGCTGCCCGCGCGCGGCAGCCGGGCCTACCGCTTCCAGATCGAGCCGCCGGCGGGTTCGCCGCGCGGCGAATGCCGCTTCATGATCGCGATCGAAGGCAGCGAGCCCGCGCAGCAGGCGCTGATCCAGGGCGGCGGCGCCAGCCTGAGCCTGCCGGTGACGGGGCGCATCGCGGTGGCCGTGTACCTCGCGCTCGACGGCGCCGAGCCCCGGCTCGACCTGCGGCGGATCGCCAGCAGCGACAGCGGCGGCCAGCGTCGCATCGCCGTGACCGTGGCCAACACCGGCGACGCGCACGGCCGCCTCGAAGGCAGCCTGGAGGCCGTCGACAGCCAGGGCCGCGCCTTCGCGCTGGTGCCCGAGGGCACGCCGATTCTGCCGGGCCAGACCCGCACGCTGGCGCTGATGCCCCAGGCCGAAGACGGCCGCGCCGCGCCGCAGCCCGCCTATCCGGTGAAGGTCGAGGGCACGCTGGACTGGGCGCAGGGCAGCTTCAAGGTGGAGGCGACGCTCGAGTGACGGCGCGCATCGCCTTGCGCGGCACGGTCGCGGCGGCATGCCTGGCGCTCATGGCGGCCGCGCGGGCCGAGACGGCCACCTCGGCGTCCGGCTTCAACGTGCCGCGCAGCGCGACGGCCAGGCTGGACTTCAGCCTCTCGATCCAGAAGTTCCTGTTCTTCGGCGTCGGCGCCAGTCCCTGGCCGGCGCAGAGCAATGCCGTGGGCACCGTGCGCTTCGTGCTCGCGCCGTCGATTCCGCCGGCGGGCATCGCGCCCGTGGCCGGCAGCCGCCAGCCGGTGGACTGGCCCGGCGGCGCGCCGGTCTTCGCCGTCACGGCCTCGGACCACGTGCTGCCCGTCGAGGTGCGCAGCAATGCCGGCCCGATCGCCATCCGCGCCGAGGCGAGCACGCCGCTGTCCAACGGCAGCCACACCATCCCGATGTCGGAGATCACCATCGCCTCGAGCAACCCCGGCCTGCCCGCGCCGCCGGTGCCCGCCAGCGGCATCGGCGGCGCCGCGCTCGTCGCGGGCACGGGCTTCTCGAACCTCGTCACGCTGCAGAAAGCCAGCTGGACCTTTGGCTATGCCAACAGCGCGAGCCGCAGCGCGGGCAGCTACACCGGCGTGCTCCGGTTCACGGCCAGCACGCCCTGAGCGCGGGCGCGGCGTGCCACGCACGAACGCGTCACAGGCCGCCTCCGCAATCCCGCCGGCACCCGCCAGCGACGGTGACTTTTGCCGCCAGCCCGCCCTGAATCTCGCGCAAGTCAGCTTCCGCTGGGATTGCCCTCCAAAGCTGCGCATCTGCCTTTCAACACCTCAGGAGCTTTGCATGAACAAGAACCCCAGGAAGATGCTGTGGATCGCCGCCTGCCTCGGGCTGGCCGCCTTTGCCGCCCAGGCGCAAGTGCCGACCGACGCGCCAGCCGGCACCACCGTGCAATGCAAGGACGGCAGCTATGCCTCGCCCGACACCAAGTCGGGCGCCTGCCGTGGCCACAAGGGCATCAAGACCTGGTTCGGCAAGGCCGCCGATGCGAAGGCTGCACCAGCAACCGCTGCCGCCGCCGCACCCGCCGTCGAAACCCAGTCGGCCAGCGTCGACAAGACCGGCGTGGCCCCGAGCACGGGCACCGCGACCAAGACGCCCGGCTCGCCCGACGTCACGAAGATGGCCGCCGCACCCGGCGGAGGCCCCGGCATGGTGTGGGCCAACGACACGACCAAGGTCTACCACTGCCCGGGCGACCGCTACTACGGCAAGACCAAGAAGGGCGAGTACCTGAGCGAAGCCGATGCGAAGGCCAAGGGCATGCACGCCTCGCACAACAAGGCCTGTGGATAGGCTCTCCCCCAGGCTTCGCGCACTTCGTGTCGCTACGCCAACCCCCTTCCGGGGGCAACACCTGAGGCCCGGCGAAGCCGGTTCCTCGGTGTTTCGCGAAGGGAGCCGGGAATCGCCTACCTCGGCAGGGATTCGACTTCCTTCGTCCAGCGGTCGATCAGCCGCTTGCGCTCGGCCGCCTGGCCGTACTTCTGGAAGTCGTACTTGATGAGCTTCACGCCGTCCATCGAGGGAATGCGCGGATCGGGCTTGAAGGTCTTGTTGGCCGGCGACTGCAGGCTGCCGGCCTTGGCACCGATGGACTGGCCCGCGGGGCTCATGAGCCAGTCGTAGTAGCGCTTCGCGTGCTCCTTGTTGCGCGCGCCCTTCACCAGCGCGATGCCGCCGATCTCGTAGCCCGTGCCCTCGCAGGGCGCGGCGGTCTTGACCGGAAAGCCGTCGTGGCGCCAGCGCTCGAAGCCGAAGATGAAGCTCACGCCGACCGCGACCTCGCCCTTGGCGACGTTGGGCGCCTGGGCCTGGCCGCTGCGGGTGTAGCTGGTGACGTTGCGATGCAGCTTCTTGAGGTAGTCGAAGGCCGCGTCCTCCCCCATCTGCTGCACCAGGCCCGCGATGATGGTGTAGGCCGTGCCGCTGGTGGCGGGGTGCGAGATTTCGATCTCGCCCTTGTAGCCGGGCTTCACGAGGTCGGCCCAGCACTGCGGCTCGGGCAGCTTCTTTTTCTTCAGCAGCTCGGTGTTGAAGCCGAAGCCCATCGCGCTGGTGTAGAAGCCGCCGACCATGTTCTGCGACAGCGCGTACTGGCGCACGGCCCAGTCGTGCAGGTCGTTGATGTAGGCCGGGCGGTAGGGCTCGAGCAGGCCCTGCTCGGCCGCCTGCAGGAAGGGATCGCCGGTGCCGCCCCACCAGAGGTCGGTCTTGGGATTGGCGGCCTCGGCGCGCAGCTGGGCGCCGATCTCGCCCGTGCCCTTGTGGGCCTGCAGCACCTTGATGCCGGTCTCGCGCGTGAAGGCGGCGGCCGCGGCCTCGCACCAGCCGGCGTCGGTGCTGCACAGCGCGTTGACCGTGCCCTGCGCTGCCGCGTGCGGCGCCAAGGCCAGCAGGGCGGCGGCCGCGCCGAGCGCGGCGCATGTGCGGGTTAAGGCGAGCAAGTGCATGTGGGTCTCCTCGGGGTCAGGATAGCGCCGGCGCGCACGGACACCGACAGGGTTCAGTCGGTTGCCAGCAGCGGCGGAAGATGCTCGGCCAGCCAGTCGATCACCACGCGCGTCTTCAGCGGCAGGTAGCGGCTGCGCGCGCGGATCACGTGCAGCGCGAAGCCGAAGGGCCGCGGCTCCTCGAACACGCGCACCAGCGTG
>NZ_JBZAYE010000059.1:0-21471 GCF_058244205.1 Variovorax sp. 20P10.2.4 | reverse complement strand
GCCTCGTCAATGGCTTCACCGTGCGCCAGCATCAGGATCGCGATGCGCGTGCGGCGCAGCACCTGCGCGGGCGTGTCGGCGACCTGCGCGCCGGCTTCGCGCAAGGGCTCGGCGCGCGCGGGCGAGCGGTTCCATACAACCAGCGGCGTGCCCGCGCGCGCGAGGTTGAGCGCCATGGGCTGGCCCATGACACCGAGTCCGATGAATCCGAGGGGTCCGATGTCAGTCAACCGTGTCTCCGTGAATGCATGAATGGATGGGGGGATGGCGTGGCACCTTAGCCATCGGTGCACGTCGCGTCTTGAAGCTTTGTGCAGCGACCACCTTCACGAAGCCTTCAGGGGAGGCGCAGCCTTTCTTCAGGCTCGGTTTCGAGAATGAACGCAACCACCGGCGCACCGCGTGCCGCCGTTGGCTCCCTTCTTTTTCATCCCACTTTTCCAGGCATTCAATGCATTCGAACCCCGCCTCGCTTCCGAAGACCTCGTCCCTGCGCACCACCCTTCTCCTGTCCGCCCTGCTGCTGGGCGCCGCCGCGTCGATGAAGGCCGGCGCCGCCGAGTACGGCAAGGAACCCACGCGCCTGTACGTCGGCGGCGCCATCGGCCGCTCGAGCTACAGCCTGCCCTCGTCCTCGCGCGTGCCCGTGCCCTGGGGCGGCGAGAAGAACAGCAAGAGCGGCACCGCTTTCAAGGTCTATGGCGGCTATCGCTTCACCGACACCTTCGGCGTGGAAGGCGGCTATGCGCGGCTGGGCCGCGTGAAGCAGTGGAACACCAGCTACAGCGTGTTCGGCGCGAACTCGGTGCTCGAGAACGGCACCGGCCAGGTGTTCTACGCGGCCGCCACCGCGCGGCTGCCGCTGGGCGAATCCTTCGCGCTCAACGGCCGGCTCGGCGTGGCGCATGGCCGGGTCTCGGCCGGCAACAGCCACCGCCTGTTCGGCGGCGAGAGCATCGGCGGCAACGGCACGGGCCTCATGGCCGGCTTCGGCGCCGAGTACGCAGTGACGCGCAATCTCTCGATCACGGCCGACTACGACTACTTCGGCAAGGTCTCGAAGCACGCCAAGGCCGGCCTGCTGACCGTGGGCGTGCGCGCGAACTTCTGACGCCGGCGTCAGCCCGGCAGCGCCCAGCGGCCCAGCACCTCGTGCACGCCCTCGGCGCGCCGGCTGTCGATCAGCGCGAAGCTCGCGGCGGTCCAGCGCACCGGCTCGACCGTGGCCGGCTCCATCGCGCCGCGCATGTACGACACCGTGAGGTGCGGCGTGAAGGCGCGCTTGGGCGCGAAGCCCGCATCGGCCAGCACCTCGCCCAGGCGCTGCCTGAAGGCCGCGAGCGCGGCCACCTCCGCGTTCTCGCCGCCTAGCAGCACGTAGGCGCCCTTGGCGAAGCGCATCACGCCGTCGAACGCCACCTCGAAGCGCGGCAGGTGCAGCCGCGAGGCGGCCGCGATCGCGAGCTCGACCTTGTCGCGCGGCAACTCGTCGTGCTCACCCAGGTCATGCAGCGTGACGTGCAGCCGGTCGGGCTCCACATGCATGGCACGGAGGTCCCGTTCCGCATGCCATTGCGCGCTCCAGGCCGCGATGCGCGCGGCATCTTCCTCGCCGGGATGGATCGCGAAGAACAACACATGCGCCGGCGGCGGCTTGCGCGGCGCGCGTTCGCCAGGGGTGGCGCGGGCTCGCGTGCGCAGCGGTGGCGGCGGTGCGTCGATGCCGGGCAGCAGCAGTTGCTGTTCGCTCGCGGGGGCGGTGCGGCGGGACTTCATGCGCGTCGGCCCTCGTGCGGGGACGTGGGTGCGCGGCGGCGGGTGTGGCGGATGGCGGCAGTCAAGCGTGGGGGCGCGTGCGGTGGCGGTCGAGGACCGCACGGCGGATGGCATTCGTTGGGGGGCTGAATGGTACAGATGCCCGGCGCGATCCGGGACCGCCGCGCGAAGAAATTTCAGCGCGCCGCGTCGACCGCCGGGCCCGTCCATTCGCGCACGAAGGACTCGGGCGCACGGCGCTCGGGCGCGCGCGTCGCCTCCTTCGCCGTACCGACGTAGAGAAAGCCCAGCAGCCGGTCCGCCTCGCCCAGGCCCAGCGCGCGCTGCACCCGCGGGTCGTAGCTGTTGAGCCCCGTGGCCCAGAAGCCGCCGTAGCCCAGCAGGTGCAGCGCATTGAGCATGTTCATCGCGGCGGCGCCGACTGCCAGCACCTGCTCGGACTCGGGGATCTTGTGCGGCGCCAGCACGCGCGCGCAGAGCGCGATCAGCAGCGGCGCGGCCATCGCCTTGTTGCGGAAGCGCTCGCCGTCTTCTTCGGGATCGCGCTGGCGCGCGGCTCGTGCGAACACTTCGCCGAGCGCGATGCGGGCATCGCCGCGGATGGTGATGAAGCGCCAGGGTTGCAGCTGGCCGTGGTCGGGGGCGCGCAGCGCGGCCTGGAACACCAGGTCGAGATCCTGCGCCGAGGGTGCGGGGTCGGTCAGCGGCCAGGGCGAATGGCGTTGCAGCAGCAGGTCGAGCGCTTCGCGCCGGACGGAACGGGAGATGGAGGTGTCGGCGTGCATGTCGGCGTCCTTCGAAACGAAACGAGGAAGCCGCCCCGCGGGAATGACAGGTGCTGCAAGGGTTCAGTGGCGGGCTGTCTCGCCGCGTCGGGCGAGATGGCTGGCATCCGGGTCCTCGTGCGCGACGAAGACAGCGGTCACCAAGGTTCGACGGGGCGGCGAACGAGCGGCCATCGTATCGGCGCCGCATTGCCCATGCACCGGGTGCGCCTAAGGCACCCGGGCGCGGACGCTCAGAAGTTCATGTCCTTCTCGACCTCCTGCAGCTTGCGCCGGGCCAGCGCCAGGTTCGACTTGGCCTTGTCGAGCACGAAGTAGATGAACACGCCTTCCTTCTGCGCCATCGGCCGCAGCAGGTGGTACTGCTTGCCGAGCGTGATCAGGATGTCTTCGATGCTGTCGTTGAGGCCGAGGGCACGCATCGTCTTGAGCTTGGCGCGCATCACTTCGGTATTGCCGGCGGCCGCCACTTCGAGGTCGACGCCGGAGCCGATGGCGCCCAGCATCATGCCGCTGGCGGAGTCGACCACGGCGGCGCACAACGCGCCGTCGGCGGTCATGAGGTTGTCGAGGCTGTTCTGGATCGTGGCCATGTGTCTTGTTCCCTGTGGATCATGCGAATGAAAGGATGAAGCGGCGGCGTCGCATGCAACCCGCCTCCGCCGGAAATTGCGATCGACGCCTCAAGGCGCCTCGAGCGCCCGCACGCAGGCGGCGGTCCGGTACATCGCCTGCGCGAGCACAGCGCCGGCGTCGGCGATGACGTTCACCACCAGTTCCGTCTCGCCGTTGCGCACCGGGCTGACCAGCGCGAAGCCCTTGTCGGTGGCCACCGTGATGCAGGTGCAGCGGCCCAGCCGCGCCTCCTGCGAGGCCACGGCGCCGATGGCGGCCATCGAACTGGCCATCGCGGCGATGCGCGAGGGATCGAAGTCGCGCA
This sequence comes from Variovorax sp. 20P10.2.4, assembly GCF_058244205.1. NCBI lineage: Bacteria > Pseudomonadati > Pseudomonadota > Betaproteobacteria > Burkholderiales > Comamonadaceae > Variovorax > Variovorax sp. 20P10.2.4. The sequence goes on along the minus strand of NZ_JBZAYE010000059.1, from coordinate 17,970 downwards.
GGCTGGCATGCGCGATCTCGAAGCCGTCGGGCGTGGCGACCACCACGGAGACGACACCGCTCGTCTCGTCGAGCACGCTGCATGCCTCGGCCGCGGCACGCAGCTTGAGCGCGTGGGGAATCCTCATGGTGCGATCTCCTCGTCGATCACCTCGATCTGCATCAGCAAGGTCTCGATCAAGGCGACGACGTCGTCCTTGCGGCGCGGGTCCATCGCCAGCACCGGCAGCACCAGCCCGCGGGCCGCGAGCGCGCCGGCGTAGTCGTCGAGCGTGGGTGAAGGATGCGTGGGCAGCCGGGTGACGCCGATCGCGCAGGGCATCTTCTCGAGCGCGCCCGCGAAACCGTCGAGATAGGCCACCAGGTCCGCCAGCGGATCGGGCCGGCTGTTGTCGACCAGGATCGCGAGGCCCAGCGCATCGCGCACCAGGATCTTCCACATGAAGTCGAAGCGGGCCTGCCCCGGCGTGCCGTACAGGCGCAGCCGGTCGCCGTTGTCCAGCGTCAGCTGGCCGAAGTCCAGTCCCACCGTCGTGGTGGCCTTGGCCACGGAGGCATCGGCATTGGCGACCTCGGTGGCGATGGGCGCGGTCTCGCTGATGGCGGCGATGGCCGTGGTCTTGCCCACGCCCATCGGGCCCGTGAAGACGAGCTTGAAATCCCTCATGGCGCGCCGCGCTCAGAACAGGCCGAGACGCCGGCGGATGCGCGAGAGCAGCCCCTGCTTGTGTTGCCGCGCATCGGCGGCCGCGGCCACGCGAGGCGCGGGGATCGCTTCTTCCCGGACCCAGACCAGGGCGCCCTCTTCGTCGAGCAGGCGAAGGAAAACGCGGCACACCTCGGCATCGACCTGGCCCAGCACCCCGAGGCTCTCGGCCGACTGCGCGCTCCTGGCGAGCGCCGCCGCCAGCCGGACATGGGCCGGGTGGCACTGCAGCGTCGCCTGCGACGGCCAGCGGCTCAGCGAAGCTCGCGCACCGAATGGCGCTGCATGGCCCGTCACCGCGCTCGGCGCGATCTGGTTGAGCAGTTCGACCAGTTCCTCGGCGTAGATGGGGCGCGCCAGCGCGGGACTGGGTGGCGTGGCGGCGGCGCCGTGGCGCGGCACCATCGGCACCACAAAACGGGCCGGCGGCGCCTGCCGCTCCGCGGCCGGGCCTTCGCCGTCGATCAGCAGCAGGTCGCAGGACTGCGATTCGCTGACCGTCCAGCGCGAACGGAGATTGGAGCTGAGGCGGACGATGATTCTCAGGAGCTCGACCTCAACCGGAGGGAGCCCCATCACGCCCAGAACGAGTGGCATACCTTCTTCCCTGACTGTCTTTTTTGGATGGTTGCATATTGTTATTGCTGTTAACCAAATGATGTACGGATGTACAAACGCGGTTTCAGATTCGGACAAACACTGAGAACAAATCCACAACACTTGTTGCCGAAGACTTGGTTTCAGGTTGCGATGGAAGCGAAATGTTGCGGGTGAGGAACCGCGGCCCGAGGCGAGTGGAACGCGGATTCAGTCTTCGTCCAGCGCCGCGAAGCGTTCCGCCAGGAAGTCCACCAGCGCCCGCACCGCCGGCAGCAGCCCGCGCCGCGAAGCGAACACGGCGTGGATGATCTCGCGCCGCGGCGCCCAGCCCTGGATCACATGGATCAGCTCGCCGCGCGCGATCTGCTCGCGCACCATCATCGAGGGCAACTGCACGACGCCCACGCCCGCGAGGGCCGCGGCGCGCAGCGCGAGCATGCCGCGCGTGACGAGGCGCGGCTGGTGGCGGATGGCGGCCTGCGCGCCATCGGGGCCGAGCAGGGTCCATACGTGCTCGTGCTGCGGCAGGCCCAGGTCCATGCTCGGCAGGCCCGCGAGGTCGGCGGGCACACGCGGGATGCCGCCCGAAAGCAGCTGCGGATGCGCGACCAGACACTGCCCGCGCTCGGCGAGCACGCGCATCACGAGCTCGCTGTCCTCGATCGGCGGCGGCCGCACGCGAATGGCCACGTCGACGCCCTCGCCCACCACGTCCACGCGGCGGTTGGTTTCCTCGAGGTGGATCTGCACGCGCGGGTGCGCGACCATGAAAGCCGCCACCATGTCGCCGACGTGCGTGTCGAGCAGTGCCACCGGGCAGGTCATGCGCACCACGCCGCGCGGCTCGGCCTGGGTCAGCGCGATCGCCTCGTCGGCCGCCTCGGCCTCGACCAGCATCGCCTTGCAGTGGCCGTAGTAGGTCTGGCCCGGCTCGGTGACGGCGAAGCGCCGCGTCGAGCGTTGGATCAGGCGCGTGCCCAGGCGCTCCTCGAGCAGCGCGATGCGCCGGCTGAGCTTGGACTTGGGCATGCCCAGCGCGCGGCCCGCGGGCGCGAAGCCGCCGTGGTCCACCACCTGCACGTAGTAGTAGAGGTCGTTCAGGTCCTTCATCGCTCGCACCCCCTCATCGTTCACAAGATAGAACGCTGATGGCAAATATCGCCATCTACCGCATCCATCGTTCAGCCCATATTCTCTATCCATCGGCCAGGACCCTCGTCCTGGCGACGCAAGGAGATGAAGATGAAGAAGGTTCTCGGTGTCTACAGCGCCCCTCGCACGCACTGGGTGGGCGACGGTTTTCCGGTGCGCTCGCTGTTCGGCTACGACGGCCTGGGCAAGCACCTGAGCCCGTTCCTGCTGCTCGACCATGCGGCGCCGACCGCCTTCGAACCGGCCGTCCGCCCGCGCGGCGTGGGCCAGCATCCGCACCGCGGTTTCGAGACCGTGACCATCGTCTACCAGGGCGAGGTCGAGCATCGCGACTCCACCGGCGCGGGCGGCCTGATCGGCCCGGGCGACGTGCAATGGATGACCGCCGGCGGCGGCATCCTGCACGAGGAGTTCCACTCGCGCGGCTTCACCGAGCGCGGCGGCACGATGGAGATGGTGCAGCTCTGGGTCAACCTGCCCGCGAAGGACAAGATGGCCGAGCCCGGCTACCAGACCCTGCTCGACGCGCAGATCCCGTCGGTGGACCTGCCCGAGGGCGCGGGCCGGGTGCGCGTGATCGCCGGCGACTTCGACGGCCAGCGCGGTCCGGCACGCACCTTCACGCCGATGGACGTGTGGGACCTGCGCATCGCGCAAGGCCGCACCGGGCGCTTCGAGGCGAAGGAAGGCCACACCCTGGCGCTGGTGGTGCTGCGCGGCACGGTGCTGGTCAACGGCGAGACGATCGCGCGTGAAGGGCAACTGGTGCACCTGGACACCGCCGGCAGCGGCGTGGAGATCGAGGCCAACAGCGACGCGACGGTGCTGTGGCTGTCGGGCGAACCGATCGACGAGCCCGTGGTGGGCTACGGTCCGTTCGTGATGAACAGCGAGGCCGAGATCCGCCAGGCCATGGCCGACTTCAACGGCGGCCGCTTCGGGCGCATGCCGGCCTGAGCGATCGAGCCCCCGCGTTTCGAAAGGACGCGGGGGCTCTTTTCATTCAGGGGCCGTCGCCGGCCCGCAGGTCCGATTCGCGCGTCACCGTCTTGGCCAGCAACCGCAAGGTGCTCGCGCAGGCGGCGACCGCCTCGGACAGTACGCCGCTGCGCCGGTAGGCCAACCCCAGGTCCATCGACGGCACCGCGCCCGCCATCGCGGTGCGGCGAATGCGGCCGCCGTCGTGCGACCACGGGCGGAACACCAGGTCCGACAGGATCGTGACGCCGACGTTCTGCGCGACCAGGCTGCGCACGGCCTCGATCGACTTGGTCCGGAACACGACCTTGGGTTCGAGCTTCGCCGCGCCCCAGTAGCGGCCCACGGTCTCCACGTGCTCGTCCATGTCGAGCAGCACGAAGGGAAGCTCCGCGATCTCGCGCAACGAGACCGACTGCCCGGTGGCCAGGGGATGGTCGAGCGAGGTCCACAGGCGCCGCTGCGACTTCAGCAGGTTCTCGCGCCGGATGTCGGGCGCCTGCGAGAGGTTCGAGACCAGCACCACGGCCAGGTCGAACTCGCCGCTGCGCAGCCCCGCCTCGATCTCCTCGCGGTTGCGCTCGACCGGCTCGAACTCGATCAGCGGCAGTTGCCGGCGCATGGCGCCGATGATCTTCGGCAGCATGTATTCGGACACCGTGTCCGTGATGGCGATGCGCACGCGCCCTTCGACGGAAGACGCCGAGCCGTGGGTCTCCTCCACCGCCACTTCGAGCGTGCGCAGGATGTGCTGCGCGTGGCGCAGAAAGCCTTCGCCATGCACCGTAAGCCGCAGCCCGTCGGAGTGCCGCGTGAAGAGCTGGACCTTCAGCGCGGTCTCGAGATTGCGCAGCGAGGTCGTCAACGAAGGCTGGCTCACGTAGCAGCGCTGCGCCGCGCGCGAGACTTGGCCCGTGTGGGCCGTGGCGACGAAGTGCTGCAGCTGCTTGATCGTGATCGACATAGATCGATCCTATATCACTCTATTGATATTCAATATTTGAATTGACTGAGGCATTCGCCCATAGTCGCCCCGCACGACATCCCGGGCGCGAAAGACGCCCCAGGCCCAGCCACTGGAGACACCATGCCCTCGACATCAAGAACAGCCCCCGGCCAAGACGCCCTGCTCCCTTCCGCCACGCACCCCGGCCCTGCGGGTCCCGGCCTCCTGAGCCGCCTGGGCCTGCGCTTCACCGCCTGGGCCGAGCGCTGGTTCCCCGATGCCTACGTGTTCGCGGCCATCGCGGCGGCGGTGGTCGCGGTCGCGGCGCTGCTCAATGGATCGAGCCCGCTGGTCGTGGCCAAGTCCTTCGGCGACGGCTTCTGGAGCCTGATCGTCTTCACGATGCAGATGGCGCTGGTCGCGATCGGCGGCTACGTGGTCGCGACCTCGCCGCCGGCCGCGCGCTTCATCGGCCGCCTGGCCGCGGTGCCCGTGTCGGGGCGCCAGGCCATCGCCTACGTGGCGGCGATCAGCATGATCCTGTCGCTGTTCAACTGGGGCATCTCGTTGATCTTCAGCGCGCTCTACGTGCGCGCCCTGGCGCGCCGGACCGAACTGCGCATGGACTACCGCGCCGCCGGCGCGGCCGCCTATCTCGGGCTGGGCGCGACCTGGGCGCTCGGCCTGAGCTCCTCGGCGGCGCAGCTGCAGGCCAACGCCGCCAGCCTGCCCAAGAGCATCCTCGACATCACCGGCGTGATCCCGTTCAGCCAGACCATCTTCCTGTGGCAGTCGATGGTGATGGCGCTGGTGCTGATCACCGTCTCGGTCGCGATCGCGCTGTGGTCCGCGCCCACGGCCGAGAGCGCCGTGACGGCGCAGGACCTCGGCATCGACCTGGCCGAGGCCAAGCCGGCAACGGACGCGACCGCCGCTCGCCGCCCCGGCGAATGGCTCGAGCGCAGCCCGCTGCTCACGCTGCTGCTGTGCGCGCTCGGCTTCGGCTGGCTCGCCCAGGAGTTCATGGCCAAGAGCCCGCTGATCGCGATCGCGGGGCTCAACACCTACAACCTGCTGTTCCTGATGATCGGCATGCTGCTGCACTGGCGCCCGCGCAGCTTTCTCGATGCCGTGTCGCGCTCGGTGCCCTCGACCGCGGGCGTGATCATCCAGTTTCCGCTCTACGGCGCCATCGCGGCCATGCTGACCGCCGCCAAGGGCGACGGCGGCCACACGCTGTCGGACCGCATCGCGCACCTGTTCGTGAGCATCTCCAGCGTCGACAGCTTCGCGGTGGTGATGGGCGCCTATTCCGCCATCCTCGGCTTCTTCATTCCCTCGGGCGGCGGCAAGTGGATCATCGAGGCGCCCTACGTCATGCAGGCGGCCAACGAACTCAAGGTCCACCTCGGATGGGCCGTGCAGGTCTACAACGCGGCCGAGGCGCTGCCCAACCTGATCAACCCCTTCTGGATGCTGCCGCTGCTGGGCGTGCTCTCGCTCAAGGCGCGCGACATCGTCGGCTTCACCTTCCTGCAGCTGCTGGTCCATGCGCCGCTGGTGCTCTTCATGCTGTGGTTCCTGGGCCGCACGCTGAGCTACGTGGCACCCGTGATGCCCTGAACGGACCGGGCACTCGAATGGACGCGGCCACGACGCAAACCAAGCCCGGCTACTGCACGCTCTGCCGCTCGCGCTGCGGCACGCTCAACGAGGTGCGCGGCGACATGCTGGTGTCGGTGCGGCCCGACACGACGCATCCGACCGGCCAGGCGATGTGCATGAAGGGCAAGGCCGCGCCCGAGCTCGTGCACAGCCCGCATCGCGTGCTGCATCCCATGCGCCGCACGCGGCCCAAGGGCGATCCGGATCCGGGCTGGGTGCGCATCGGCTGGGAAGAGGCGCTGGCCGAGACCGCCCGGCGCCTGGGCGCCATCAGGGCCGAGAGCGGCGCCGAATCGGTGGTGTTCGCGGTCACCACGCCGAGCGGCACGCCGCTGTCCGACAGCATCGACTGGATCGAGCGCTTCGTGCGCCTCTTCGGCAGCCCCAACATCTGCTACGCGACCGAGGTCTGCAACTGGCACAAGGACTTCGCCCACGCCTTCACCTTCGGCTGCGGCATGCCGCCGGCCGACTATGCGCAGGCCGAGCTGATCGTGCTGTGGGGCCACAACCCCACCAACACCTGGCTGGCGCAGGCCAACGCCATCGCGAAGGGCCGCGCGAAAGGCGCGCGGATGATCGTGGTCGATCCGCGTCCCACGGCACTGGCGCGCCAGGCCGACGTGTGGCTGCCGGTGCGGCCCGGTACCGATGCGGCGCTCGCGCTCGGGTTGATCCGCCTCCTGATCGAGGACGAACGCTTCGACGAAGCCTTCGTGCGCGACTGGACCAATGCGCCGCTGCTGGTGCGCGACGACAACGGCCACCTGCTGCGCGAACGCGACCTGCGGCCCGATGCCGAAGGCGACCGCTTCATGGTCTGGAGCGACGCGCACCAAGGGGTAGTGCCTTACGACACCGCTCGGGCCGCACAGCCGCAGGGCTCGGCCCACTTCCGCCTGCGCGGCGCAGTCGAAGTGACGAGGCAAGACGGCCAGCGCCTCGCATGCCGCCCGGCCTTCGATCTGCTGGCGCAGGCCTGCGCCGCCTGGACGCCACGAGAGGTGGAACGCATCACCGGCGTGCCCGAAGCCCCGCTGCGCGCCGCGGCCGAACTCTTCGGCGGCGGGCACCGCACGGCCTATCACGCCTGGACCGGCATCGGCCAGCACACCAACGCGACCCAGTCGGAGCGCGCGGTCGCCACCCTGTACGCGCTGTGCGGCAGCTTCGATCGCATCGGCGGCAACCGCGTGCGCACCGGTCCGCGCGTCAACGCGGTCAATGCGCTCTCGCTGCTGCCCGATGCGCAGCGCGCGAAGGCGCTCGGCCTGAAGGAACGGCCGATCGGCCCGCCCGCCCATGGCTGGGTGACCGCGCGCGACACCTATCGCGCCATCGTCGACGGCGAGCCGTACAAGGTGCGCGCGATGATGGCCTTCGGCACCAACCTGCCGGTCTCGCAGGCCGACACCGCGCTCGCGCAGCAGGCGCTGTCTCAGCTCGAGTTCCATGTGCACTGCGACCTCTTCGAAACGCCGGCCGCGCGCCATGCCGACATCCTGCTGCCGATCAACACGCCCTGGGAGCGCGAGGGCCTGCGCATCGGCTTCGAGATCGACGACCGCGCGGCCGGTTGGGTGCAACTGCGCCAGCGCATGGTGGCGCCGCGCGGCGAATCGCGTTCCGACAACGAGGTGCTGTTCGATCTCGCGCGCCGGCTCGGCATGGGCGACGGATTCTTCGGCGGCAGCCTCGAGGCCGGGTGGAATCACATCCTCGAGCCCCTGGGTCTTTCGGTGGCGCAGTTGCGCGAGCGGCCCGAAGGCGTGGCCTGCGACATCGACGCGGGCGAGCGGAAGTACGCGCGCGCCACCCCGACTGGCGTGCGAGGCTTCGACACGCCGACGCGCCGTGTCGAGCTCTACTCCGAAACCCTGCTGCGCCACGGCCAGCCGCCCGTGGCGAGCTTCGTTGAGCCCGCCGACACGCCGCGCGACGCCAGGGCGACCGGACAGGGCCGCTTTCCCTATGTGCTGAGCTCGGCCAAGAACGGCCTCTACTGCCACAGCCAGCATCGCAGCCTGCCCTCGCTGCGCAGGCGCGCGCCCGATCCGGTGGCCGAACTGAGCCCCACGCTCGCGCAGGCCAAGCACATCGTCGAGGGCGACTGGCTGCGCATCCGCACGCGCGTGGGCGAGGCCCGCTTCGTCGCGCGCGTCACTCCCGGCCTGGCCGACGATGTCGTCGTGGCCGAGTTCGGCTGGTGGCAGGGCTGCAGCGAACTGGACCGCGAGGGCCTGCCGGTCGATGGTTCGTTGAGCAGCAATTTCAACGCGTTGATCTCGGCCGACCATTGCGACCCGGTCAGCGGCTCGGTGCCGCACCGCTCCTTTCTCTGCGACATCGAACGCGATCCCGCCACGGCGTTGCGACAGCGCGCGTGGACGGGCATGCGCCGCTTTCGCATCCACGAGCTGCGGCCCGAGGCCGAAGGCGTGCTGGGCATCCACTTCGAGCCCGTGGACGATGGCGCCCTACCCGACTACCGGCCCGGCCAGCATGTCGAACTCAAGCTCGATCTTGGCGATGGCACGCCGGTCTCGCGTGCCTACTCGCTCACCGGTGCGGCCGAGCAACAGGATCGGCGCGGCTACAGCATCGCAGTGCGGCACCAGCGCGGCCGCGCGGCCGACGGCACGCCGTACCAGGGGCGCATGTCGGGCCATCTGCATCGCGAGCTGAAGCTCGGCGACACGGTCGAGCTGCGGGCACCGTCGGGCGGCTTCGTGATTCCGCGACGTTCGCCCCAGCCGCTGGTGCTGTTCGCGGGCGGCATCGGCATCACGCCGTTCATCAGCCTGCTCGAGTCGCTGCCCGATGGCACCGAAGGCCCCGCGATCGAGCTCTACTACGCCAACCAGAACAGCGCGACGCACGCCTTCCGCGAACGCATCGCGCAGCACCGCGCGCGCCTGCCCCGGCTGCGGGTGATCGACCACTACAACGCACCGCTGCCCGAGGACCGTCCCGGCATCGACTACCAGTCGAACCGCTACATCGATGCCGGCGTGGTGGACGACACGCTGATCGGGCAGCGCGCCCGCTTCTACCTGTGCGGTCCGCCCGCCATGATGGACAGCGTCATCGCGGGACTGGTGGCGCGCGGCGTGCCGCGCTTCGACATCTTCAGCGAGGTGTTCCGCTCGCCCGCCGCGCCGCCGACGGACGGCCCTCAGCAGTTCGATGTCCGCTTCGCGCGCTCGGGCCGCGGACCGGTCGCGTGGACGCCCAGGCAGGGCACGCTGCTGAGCTTCGGCGAATCGCTGGGTCTGCAGTTGCCCAGCGGCTGCCGCGTGGGGCAATGCGAAAGCTGCGCCGTGCGCCTGATCGCCGGCAAGGTGTCCCACCTGCACGGCCGCGAACCCGAAGACCCGGCCGTGTGCCTGACATGCCAGGCCGTGCCGCTCGAAGACCTCGTGCTCGATGCATGAGGCCCGCCCTCCGTTTCCACGCCACAGCCCCATGAGAACCATCGATACCGAAACCACCCGCCACGCCCTGCGCTTCGAGCGCCTGATCCCCGCGCTGCGCGACATGTTCGTCGCCGGCTGCGAAGTGCCATTGCGGCATGTACACACGCTCCAGCACCAGGCTCCGCGAGCGGGCGGGACCGTGCTGATCATGCCGGCGTGGCAGGAGGGCCGCTACCTGGGCATCAAGACGGTGAACATCTTCCCGGGCAATGCCGAACGCGGCCTGCCGGGGCTGTTCTCCACCTACACGCTCTACGACGCGAGCACGGGCGAGCCGCTGGCGCAGATCGACGGCAACGAGATCACCTCGCGCCGCACCGCCGCCGCCTCGGCCCTCGCCGCGTCCTACCTCGCGCCCGTGGAGGCGCGCAGCCTGCTCGTCGTCGGCTGCGGCCGTGTCGGTGGCCTGGTTCCCGAAGCTTTTCGCAACGTGCGGCCCATCGAGCGCGTGGCGGTCTGGGATCGCAACGAAGTGGCGGCGAAGGCGCTTGCCGAGCGCCTCCAGGCGCAGGGTCTGGCTGCGTTCGTCGCCCCCGATCTCGCCCGGGCCGCGAGCGAAGCCGACATCGTGAGCTGCGCCACGCTCGCCACCCAGCCGGTGATCGAGGGCGCCTGGCTGCGGCCGCACAGCCACCTCGACCTGATCGGCAGCTTCACGCCGCAGATGCGCGAGGCCGACGACGCCTCGTTCGCCAGCGCGAAGCTCTTCATCGATACGCGGGAGGCCCTGCAGAAGAGCGGCGAGCTGCTCGGACCGATGTCGCGCGGCGTGTTCGCTGCCACGGACGTGGCGGGAGAGCTGGCCGACCTCGCCGCCGGCCGGGTCCAGGGACGAACCGGGACCGAGGGACGGACCGTCTTCAAGGCCGTGGGCACGGCGCTCGAGGACCTCGCGGCGGCGATCCTCGTCTACGAGAGCGTTGAAACCGCGTGAGGAGCGGGGTCTCGGTCTCCATACCAAATTGACAAAGTAGATCAATACTGTAAAGTTCGATGCCTGTCCTCGCGGATCGGCACCGAGCTTCGTGGTGCGTCGATCGGCGGGGCCCTGAACACCCACCCTCACCGTCGAATTCGCCCCATGCCTTCGCTGTCCCCGATCTCCTTCGGCCTTGCCGGAGCGCCCCGCTGATGGCCCCGCCCCCCGACCGGCGCGTCGCGATCATGGAGGCCGCCATCGGCGTCTTCCTGCGCTACGGCTATCGCAAGACCTCGATGGACGACCTCGCGCGCGCCGCCGGCATCTCGCGCCAGGGCCTCTACCTGCACTTCAGCGCGAAGGACGAGCTCTTCAAGCAGGCCGTCACCTGGTTCGCGGAACGCGGCCTCGCGGCCATGCGGGCCGCGCTGGCGCGCGAGGAGCTGCCGATCGAGGAGCGGCTGATCGGCGCCTTCGCGGCGCTGCATGCGCAGAACGACGGGTCGCAGATGTCGCTCGAGCACATGAACGAGATCGTCGCGACCGCGCGGGAACTGGTCGGACCGGTGCTCGAGGAGTTCGACCAGGCCGTTCCCAGGGAACTGGCGCGCGCCATCCAGTCCAGTGGCGACGCCGTGCCCTGGCGCGGCGCCGGCCTCACGGCCAAGGCGCTCGCGCAGCACCTGTATGCCGCCTCGCACGGCCTCAAGCACTACGCCCGCACGCCGGCCGAATACCAGGCCGGCATCCGCACCGCCGTGCGCCTCGTCTGCGGCCGTCCCGGCCCGGCGTCCGGCGCCTGAGCCCCTTCCACCTGTTCACGAACGGAGTCCTCGCCATGTCCACCTTCTCCCTGTGCGCCTGCGGCTCGCGCCCCACGGCCAACCCCCAGTCGCCGCAGCAGCGCGACGGCGTCTACCGCAACGTCGTGCCGCGCGCGCCGATGGGCTTTTTGAAGACGGTGGCGATCGGCTGGCGGGTCCTGACCGGCAAGAGCGACACCACCGTGCCGAGCACGCCGATCCCGGTGCGGCCGCTGACGACCGCGGCGCTGCTGGAAGCGCCCGACCGCAGCCTCTACCGCCTCGGCCATTCGACCCTGCTGCTCAAGCTCGACGGCGAGTTCTGGCTCACCGATCCCGTTTTCTCCGAGCGCGCATCGCCGGTGCAATGGGCCGGCCCCAAGCGCTTTCATGCGCCGCCGATCGACATCGACGACCTGCCGCCGATCAAGGGCGTGATCCTCTCGCACGACCACTTCGACCACCTGGACCGCGCCGCCATCGCGCGGCTCGCGCCCAAGGTCGAGGTGTTCGTCACGCCGCTCGGCGTGGGCGACCGCCTGATCGGCTGGGGCGTCGACCCGGCGCGGGTGCGGCAACTCGACTGGTGGGACGAAACCACCGTCGGCGGCATCCGCCTCGCGGCCGTGCCCGCGCAGCATTTCTCGGGGCGCACCCTCCTCGACGAGGACCGCACCCTGTGGGCCTCGTGGGTGATCTTGGCCGGCGACCTGCGGCTCTTCTTCAGCGGCGATACCGGCTACCACGCCGACTTCAAGACCATCGGCGATCGCTACGGTCCCTTCGACGTGACCATGCTCGAGACGGGTGCCTACGACAGGCAATGGGCCGAGGTCCACATGCAGCCCGAGCAGACGCTGCAGGCCCACCTGGACCTGCGCGGGCGTTGGCTGCTGCCGGTGCACAACGGCACCTTCGACCTGGCGATGCATGCGTGGAACGAGCCGTTCGAGCGCATCCAGGCGCTGGCGCGGGCGCGCGATGTGAAACTGGCCACGCCGGTGATGGGGGAACGGGTGGCGTTGGAGGCGCCGCGCACGGGGCATGCGTGGTGGGTGGCCCCTGGGACTTGAAGGTCATACGTCATCGGCATTTGGATATCGGGAAATTCCGATATGATCGGCGCATGGAACTGCTCGAAGTCTTCAAGGCCCTCTCGAACCGGACGCGCCTCGACATCCTCAAGGGCTTGAAGGATCCCGCGAAGAACTTCCCTCCGCAGGACGAAGGCGACGTCCTGACGGTGGGCGTCTGCGTCAGCAGCATCCAGGAAGGCGTCGGGTTGTCGCAGTCGACGGTGTCGGACTACCTGGCGACCCTGCAGCGAGCGGGCCTCGTCGAAGTCCGGCGCATCGGCCAGTGGACCTACTACAAGCGCAACGAGGCAACCATCAGCGCCCTTGCCGAGCTCATCGGCAAGGAGCTTTGACCTTTTTTTACCCCGAAACATCGGAAATTCCCGATATCCCTTTTTACAGAAATGAAGGACATGCCATGAAAGCTCTGAGACTCACATCGTTCGGTGGCCCCGAAGCGTTCGAACTGTGCGACTTGCCCCGCCCTGTGCCCCATGCGGGACAGGTCCTGGTCCGGGTCCATGCGACCTCGATCAATCCGCTCGATTACCAGGTCCGGCGCGGCGACTATCCCGACTTGGTGCCACTGCCGGCCATCACCGGCCACGACGTATCGGGCGTTGTGGAAGAAGTCGGGCCGGGCGTGACGGCCTTCTCTCCGGGAGACGAGGTCTGGTACACGCCGCAGATCTTCGACGGGCCGGGCAGCTATGCCGAGTACCACGTCGCCGCCCAAGGCATCGTCGGCAAGAAGCCCTCCTCGCTGAGCCACCTCGAGGCCGCCAGCCTGACCTTGGTGGGCGGCACGGCGTGGGAAGCGCTGGTCGTGCGCGCGGCGCTCAGGGTGGGCGAAAGCATCCTGGTGCACGGCGGCGCGGGAGGCGTCGGCCATGTGGCGATCCAGCTCGCCAGAGCCATCGGAGCCCGGGTGTTCACCACCGTGCGCGAAGCCAACTTCGAGTTCGCGCGCAGCCTGGGTGCCGATGTGCTCATCGACTACGAGAAGGAGGATTACGTCGACGCCGTCCTGCGCGAGACGGGTGGCCGCGGCGTCGATGTCGTGTTCGACACCATCGGCGGCGACACCCTGTCGCGCAGCCCCGACGCGCTCGCCCAACTGGGCCGCGTCGTCAGCATCGTGGACATCGCAAGGCCGCAGAACCTCGTCCAGGCCTGGGGCAAGAACGCGAGCTACCACTTCGTCTTCACGCGACAGAACCGCGGCAAGCTCGATGAGTTGAGCGCCTTGATCGAGCGCGGGCAGCTACGGCCGCACGTGGGTGCCGTTTATTCGCTGGCAGATATTCCGCTTGCCCATGCGCGGCTGGAAAGTCCCAACAATGGGGTGCGAGGGAAGATCGCGATCGAGGTCGGGCCATCGGGCTCTTGAAGGCCGATGGGGTTTTCTTCGCGAACGACAGTCCGCGAAGGACCCGACCTCATTCCCACTCAATCGTCGCCGGCGGCTTGCTCGACACGTCATAGGTCACGCGGTTGATGCCGCGCACCTCATTGATGATCCGCCCCGACACCTTCTTGAGCAGCGCATACGGCAGCTCGGCCCAGTCGGCGGTCATGAAGTCGCTGGTCTGCACGGCGCGCAGGGCGACGACATAGTCGTAAGTGCGGCCGTCGCCCATCACGCCGACGCTCTTCACGGGCAGGAACACGGTGAAGGCCTGGCTCGTGAGGTCGTACCAGGTCTTGCCGGTCTCGGCGTCGGTGAAGTTGCGCAGCTCCTCGATGAAGATGGCGTCGGCGCGGCGCAGCAGGTCGGCGTATTCCTTCTTCACTTCGCCGAGGATGCGCACGCCCAGGCCCGGGCCGGGGAACGGGTGGCGGTAGACCATCTCGGGCGGCAGGCCGAGCGCGACGCCGAGTTCGCGCACCTCGTCCTTGAACAGGTCGCGCAGCGGCTCGAGCAGCTTCAGGCCCAACTGCTCGGGCAGGCCGCCGACGTTGTGGTGGCTCTTGATGGTGACGGCCTTCTTGCTCTTGGCGCCGCCGCTCTCGATGACGTCGGGGTAGATGGTGCCCTGCGCGAGGAAGGTGGCGCCCTTGTGGCCGCCGTCGCCGGCCTTGAGCTTGGCGGCTTCCTGCTTGAACACGGTGACGAACTCGCCGCCGATGATCTTGCGCTTGGCTTCGGGGTCGCTGACGCCCGCGAGCTTGCCGAGGAACAGCTCGCTGGCATCGACGCGGATGACCTTGGCGTGCAGCTTGCCCTCAAACATCTCCATGACCATGTCGCCTTCGTTCAGGCGCAGCAGGCCGTGGTCGACGAAGACGCAGGTGAGCTGGTCGCCGATGGCGCGGTGGATCAGCGCGGCGGCCACGCTCGAATCGACGCCGCCCGAGAGGCCGAGGATGACTTCCTCGTCCCCCACCTGCTCGCGGATCTTCTGCACGGCCTCGGCGATGTGGTCGCGCATGACCCAGTCGGGTTTGGCCTCGCAGATGCCGAGCACGAAGCGTTCGAGGATGGCCTTGCCCTGCACGGTGTGGGTGACCTCGGGATGGAACTGCACGGCGTAGTAGCGGCGTGCCTCGTCGGCCATGCCGGCGATGGGGCAGCTGTCGGTGCTGGCCATGAGCTTGAAGCCCGGCGGCAGCTCGGTGACCTTGTCGCCGTGGCTCATCCACACGTTGAGCATGCCGTGGCCTTCGGGCGTGGTGAAGTCGGCGATCTCCTTGAGCAGCGCGGTGTGGCCGTGGGCGCGCACGGCGGCGAAGCCGAACTCGCGCTTGTGGCCGCCCTCGACCTTGCCGCCGAGCTGGTGCGCCATGGTCTGCATGCCATAGCAGATGCCGAGCACGGGAATGCCGAGGTCGAACACGGCCTGCGGGCACTTGTCGGTGGTCTCCTCGTACACGCTGGCATGGCTGCCCGAGAGGATCACGCCCTTGAGATGGCCGTCGGCGGCGTACTCGCGCACCCACTCGTCGCTGACGTCGCAGGGATGCACTTCGCTGAGCACATGGGCCTCGCGCACGCGGCGCGCGATGAGCTGGGTGACCTGTGAGCCGAAATCGAGGATGAGGATCTTGTCGTGTTGCATGGGCTGGGACTCAGAGCGTTGAAATGTCGAACAGCCGGACGCCCGCTTGCGGCGCGGCCTGGATGAGTTGCTCGTCGAAGGTGGCGAGCGGAAGACCGAGCGAGCGCGCGAGCCAGAGATAGCCCGCGGCATAGAGCGACACGCCGGCATCGATGGCGACGGCGAGCACGGCCTTGTGCTGGGCCGGCGCGAGCTCGTGCAGCTCGACGCGATGGCGGATGGCATCGAGCACGCTCCACAGGCCCTCGACGGCCGAGGACGGAATGCGGCCGCTGCGTACGCCATTGGCGATGACGTTGGCGCACTCCCACTGCCAGGCATTGGGCGCCTGCGGCTCGACCTCGTCGCGGCGGATGGCGGCGTAGAGCCTGCGCGTGTGTTCGTTGGCGTGGTCGGGCAGCAGCCAGGCGGCGGTGACCGAGGCGTCCATCACGAAGGCGGTCATGGCTGGCGGCCCTGGTTCAGCAGAGCGCTGGCCGAGGTGCCCGGCAGGATGGCGGCATGCAGCGCGTCGATCTGGCCCAGTTCGCGCGCGATCTGCTCGTCGGTGATGACCGGCTTGCGCCGCACCGGCAGCATGCGCACCACCTCCTTGCCGTGGCGGGTGATGCGCACCTCCTCGCCCTTCTCGACCGAGTCGATCAGGGCAGAGAAGTTGTTCTTGGCTTCAGCGATGCCGATGGATTGCATTGGGGCCAGAAAATTTGAATCTGGCCCGAATTCTAAACCTGATCTGGCCCGACTTTCAAGGTCTGGCCAGAATCAGATTCGGACACCGCGTTTACTCGGCGCGGTAGTTCGGCGCTTCCTTCGTGATCTGCACGTCGTGAACGTGGCTCTCGCGGATGCCGGCGGTGGTGATCTCGACGAACTCGGCCTTGTTCTTCATCTCTTCGATGGTGCCGCAGCCGCAGTAGCCCATGCTGGCGCGAACGCCGCCGGCCATCTGGTAGATGATCGACACGATCGAGCCCTTGTAGGGCACGCGGCCCTCGATGCCCTCGGGCACGAGCTTGTCGGTGTTGGGATTGCCGGTGGTCGATTCCTGGAAGTACCGGTCGGCACTGCCCTGCTGCATCGCGCCGATGGAGCCCATGCCGCGGTAGCTCTTGTAGCTGCGGCCCTGGTACAGCACGATCTCGCCGGGCGCCTCTTCGGTGCCGGCGAACATGCTGCCCATCATCACGGTGCTGGCGCCGGCCGCGATGGCCTTGGCGATGTCGCCCGAGTAGCGCACGCCGCCGTCGGAGATCAGCGGCACGCCGCTGCCGTGCAGCGCGGTGGCGACGCTGTCGACCGCCATGATCTGCGGCACGCCCACGCCGGCCACGATGCGGGTGGTGCAGATGGAGCCCGGGCCGATGCCGACCTTGACCGCGTCGGCACCGGCCTCGGCCAGCGCGCGCGCGGCGTCGCCGGTGGCGATGTTGCCGCCGATCACGTCGATCTGCGGATAGTTCTGCTTGACCCAGCGCACGCGCTCGATCACGCCCTTGCTGTGGCCGTGCGCGGTGTCGACCACGATGGCATCGACGCCGGCCTTGACCAGCGCCTCGACGCGCTCCTCGGTGCCCTCGCCCACGCCGACCGCCGCGCCCACGCGCAGGCGGCCCGAGGCATCGCGCGCGGCGTTGGGGAAGGTGGTCTGCTTGGTGATGTCCTTGACGGTGATCAGGCCCTTGAGCTCCCAGTCGCTGTTGATCACGAGCAGGCGTTCGAGCTTGTGCTTGTTGAGCAGCGCCTTGGCCTCAGCCAAGGTGGTGCCGTCGGGCACGGTGATCAGCCGGTCGCGCTGCGTCATGATCTCGCTCACCGGCACGTCGTAGCGGTTCTCGAAGCGCAGGTCGCGCCCGGTCACGATGCCGACCACCCGGCCGGCGTCGACCACCGGGAAGCCCGAGATGCCGAGCTGGTCCGACAGCGCCATCACCTGCCGCACCGAGTGCGTGGGCGTGATCACCACCGGATCGCGCAGCACCCCCGATTCGTAGCGCTTGACCTTGGCCACTTCGGCGGCCTGCTGCTGCGCGGTGAGGTTCTTGTGAACGATCCCGATGCCGCCTTCCTGCGCGATGGCGATCGCGAGGCGGGCTTCGGTCACGGTGTCCATCGCCGCCGAGACGAGCGGGATGTTCAGCGTGATGTTTCGGGAGAATTTGGTGGCGAGGGAGGTGTCCTTGGGCAGGACCTGGGAGAACGCTGGCACCAGCAACACATCGTCGAAGGTGAGCGCTTTGCCGAGAAGGCGCATGGGTGAGGCTCCAAAAGACGGATTGTAACGAGGCCGAGGGGTATGCTGGCGGGCTCACCGCGGCTCGGCCCCGCGCGGTGCGGGCCTATCGCCCGCCCGTCGCCTCCCGCGTCGCCATTTGCCCACTGCCCGGTCTCCGGACCGCGGCGAAAACCAATCACTGCCTGTTGCAAAACGTAAGGCATCGCTAGACTTGCGCCCCATGAAGTTCCTGCTCAGCCTCCTGCTCGGATCGATCTGCCTGCTGCCCCTGGCCGCGGACGCCCAATGGCAATGGATCGACAAGAACGGCAAGAAGGTCTTCAGCGACCAGCCGCCACCGACCGACATTCCCGAGAAG
>NZ_JBZAYE010000589.1:0-4585 GCF_058244205.1 Variovorax sp. 20P10.2.4 | reverse complement strand
CCGCGCAGCACGTGTTCGGCGAATTCGGCGACACCGTGCCGGTGATCGACGGCGGCGCCTGCGAGGTCGGCATCGAGTCGACCATCGTCGACTG
Organism: Variovorax sp. 20P10.2.4; assembly: GCF_058244205.1. Taxonomy (NCBI): domain Bacteria; kingdom Pseudomonadati; phylum Pseudomonadota; class Betaproteobacteria; order Burkholderiales; family Comamonadaceae; genus Variovorax; species Variovorax sp. 20P10.2.4. Next base: position 4,491 of record NZ_JBZAYE010000589.1, on the reverse strand, counting down.
CAGCCGCGGCGCGCCGGTGCTGCTGCGCCCGGGGCTGATCACGCGCGCGCAGATCGAGGCCGCCTGCGGCGAACGCCTGCGCGACCGCGAGCTGATGGCCATGCCCGACCCACGCGCCTCGGGCACGCTCGAGGCGCACTACGCGCCCGACGCCAAGGTGCGGCTGATGGACGCCAAGGCGATCCAGACCGGCCTCGACGTGCTCGGCGCCAATGCCGCCCACATCGCGATCTGGACCCGCAGCGCCGTGCGCAGCCGTTCGCAGCGCGTCGTGCAGCGGCGCATGCCCGACGACGCCGCCGCCAGCGCGCAGCAGCTGTTCGCGGTGCTGCGCGAGTTCGACGCCCAGGGCGTCAAGCTGATCTGGGTCGAGACGCCGCCCGACACGCCCGAGTGGGAGGGCGTGCGCGACCGCCTGCAGCGGGCCGCCGCGGCCTGAGCGTCGCGCACCATGAAAAAAGGCCCGGCAGTACCGGGCCTTCTTCTTGGGTGGAAGCCTCGACGGGCCTCAGCCCCCCGCCGCCAGCACGCCCTGGAAGAAGCCGCGTGCCGCCGCCAGGCAGAACGGCGGCGCCAGCGTGCCGTGGTAGGCCAGCATCACGGCGCGGTCCTTGTCGGCGTCGCTGCCCTCGGTGCCCTGCTTGAGCACGTCCTTGGCCTGTGCGAAGCCGGCGCGCGCGGCCGAGTAGGCGTCGGTGGTCGCGCTGTCCTCGAGGTCGACCACGGTCAGTTGCTGCGCGGACATGCCCTTGGCGCGGAAGTAGCCGGCGGTGGCGCGCGTGCTCAGGAAGTTGACGGTCGGGTCCTGCGCGCCGCCGCACATCAGCACCGGCTTGGCCGGCACCCAGTTGCGCAGGTCGTTGGCGCGCGCCGCCTTGCGGAAGCCCAGCGTGGGCGCGCAGTCGAGCGGCGTGGCGGAGTTCAGCGAGTTCGCGGTGGCCGGCAGCGCGTTGCCCGGGCAGCGGCTGCCGTCGATGTCGTTGGAGGCGCGCGTCAGGTAGCTCTGGCGCACCAGGTTGCCGGCGCCGTAGAAGATCGACAGCGCCGGATCGACCGGACCGGGCGTGGCGCCGGCCGGGTACAGCGCGAGCTGCGGCAGCTTGCCCTGCGCGATCAGCGTGCTGGTGGGCGTGAGGCTCGGCAGCAGGGTGTCGATGCCGGTTGCGTACTGCGCCTCGTAGATGTCGCTGGTGCTGCCGTAGACGTCGCCGAACTGCTGCTGCCAGCTGGTCGACAGCAGCGGCACGAACAGCGTGCTGCCGAGCGCCGGCCAGCCCTTGAAGTTGTAGTCCACCAGCAGGCTGATGGCCGAGGGCGCCGACAGCGGCGCCGAGGCCGTCACCGTCTTGCCCGTGGCCTGCAGCTCGCGGTGCGCGGCCAGCGCCACGTAGCCGCCCTGTGAATAGCCGGTGACGAACAGCGAGCCCGCGTCCGCGGCGTCGATGTTGGCGAAGGTCTTGCGCGCGGCGGTCAGCGCATCGACCATGTCCTTGCCCTGCTGGTCGCCGTTGAGGTAGGGGTGGTAGGGCAGCGTCGACTTGTCGTAGCCCGCGTAGTTGGGTGCCACCACGATGAAGCCCTGCGCCGCCAGCATGGCCGCGACCACCACGCCTTCGCCGGCGGCGGCCTGATTCAGGTCGGCCCACTTGGCGATGTTGTAGTCGCGCGCGGCGTTGGTGCCGTGGGCGTACAGCACGATCGGCCGCGGGCCGCTGCAGGCCGCGTCGCCGCCGCGCGGCACCATGATTGCGGCCGTGGCGTTGGTGGCCTCGCCCTTGCCGCCGACGGTGCGGTATTCGAGGTAGCGCGTGTCGATGCCGCACTTGGGCTGGCCCGACACCTGCAGCAGTGCCTTGCCCTTGTCGTCGAGCTGCAGCAGCGCGCGGAAGTCGCCGGCCGACAGGCTCAGCACGCGCTCGGGCGGGTTGGTCACCACCGAGCCGCGGCCGGTGTCCTCGGGCGGCGGCGTGGTCGGCGGAAAGATGCCGATGCCGCCACCACCGCCGCCGCCACCGCAGGCCGAGAGCAGCAGCGCCGCGCCCGCGAGGGCGACGGCGAACAGGTGGCGGGAAGAGGCGGATGGCCTTGCGGGCGGCACGGGTCTTTGCACGTCTTTGTCTCCTGAATCGATGGGGGTGCGCGATGCGCACCGTGGCCCGGCTCGGCGGGCGAACGGGCGTTCGATTTTGTCAGCGCCGCTGCGGCGCGCAAGCGGTGGCGGCCTACACAACGTTTTCAGTACAGGCCGCGCGCCTCGGCCCCGGGCCTTCAGTTGTCCTGCGCGGTCCAGTCGACCAGCGCGTCGAAGGCCGCGCGCGCCGCGCCCGCGTTCTCGGCGTTGGCGATCGCCACCAGCACGTAGCGCCGGCCGCTCGCGCCATGCACGTAGCCGGCGATGCCCGAGGCATCGCGCAGGGTGCCGGTCTTCAGGTGCGCGGCGCCGCCCGAGCGCAGCGTGCGCTTGCGCAGGGTGCCGTCCACGCCGAGCGCGGGCAGCGAGCCCACGAGCTCCGGCATCACCGGCGAGCGCCAGGCCACCTGCAGCATCTTGCCGAGCGCGGCCGCGCTGATGCGCTCGTCGCGCGACAGGCCCGAGCCGTTCTCGAACACCGGCGGCGCCTCGCCGGTGCCGATGCGCTCGCGCCACCACTGGACCAGCGCGCCGCGCGAGGCCTCGAAGGTGCCGCGGTTCTTCTGCGTGAGGCCGAGGGTCAGGAACACCTGCTGCGCCATCACGTTGTTGCTGTACTTGTTGATGTCGCGGATCACCTCGGGCAGCGGCGGCGAGGCGAACTCGAACGCCGGCTTGAGCCCCGCGGGCACGCGGCCCTCGCGCATCTGGCCGCCCACGCGCCCGCCCATCTCGGCCCACAGGCCGCCGATGGCGCGCAGCGCGTAGCTGCGCGGATCGGCATAGGCCACGGCCCAGCTCTTCTCGCCGCAGGCGGCGGGAAAGCCGCCGTTGAAGCGGATGCGGTTGGGATCGCCGTAGTCGGCGCGCAGCGCCGTGCGCCAGTCGCCGCATTCGCCGGGCGAAAGCGGCACCGTCTGCGGCATCGCCACGGCCGCGAGCGGCGGCTCGTAGCTCACGCGCGCGAACTGGCCGCCGCGGTCGGGCACGAAGGTCATGTTGACCGACTTGAAGTTCAGCAGCAGCGCATCGGGCGAGGCGTTGTAGGGGCGCAGCGGCTCGCCGTCGAAGGCGGCCGGGTCGTTCTCGACCGTGTTCTCGAAGGCGCTGCGGTCGATCACGATGTCGCCGCTCACGCTGGTGATGCCCAGGCCCTGCACGTGGCGCAGCAGCAGCCACATGCGCTCGATCACCAGCTTGGGATCGCCCTGGCCCTTGATGTAGAGGTTGCCGTTGAGCACGCCGTTGGCGATGCTGCCCTCGACGTAGACCGGCGTGTTCCAGGTGTAGGCCGCGCCCAGCAGGTCGAGCGCGGCGTAGGTGGTCACCAGCTTCATGATCGAGGCGGGGTTCACCGGCACCTGCGTGCGCCAGGCCAGCCGCGGTGGGCGCAGGCCGTCGGCATCGGCGACCAGCATGGTCACGGCGTCGCGCGGGAGCTTGGCGCGGGTGAGCGCGGCATCGACTTCGGCCGGCAGCGGTTGCGGCTGCTGGGCGTGGGCGCCGGCGGCCAGGCACAGCGCGATGGCGCAGAGCGCGCGGGAAGGACGGGGGAAGGGGAGGCGTGCGACGGTGACAGCGGGCATGCGGCCCATTATCCCGGCGCGAAAAGATGCAGCCGCGCGTGGTACAGCAGCAAGATCGTCTTCGCGTCCGCGATGCGGCCGTCGGCCACCATGGCCAGCGCCTCGTCGATGCCGAACTCGAGCACCTCGATGTCCTCGCCTTCCTCGGCCAGCCCGCCGCCCGCGCCCACGCGCATCGAGGGCTCGTACTCGGCGACGAAGAAGTGCAGCTTCTCGGTCACCGAGCCCGGGCTCATGAAGCATTCGAAGACCTTGTGCACCGCGCCCAGCCGGTAGCCGAGTTCCTCCTCGACCTCGGCGCGGATGCGTTCCTCGGGCGCCGCGTTGTCGAGCAGGCCGGCGGCGGCCTCGATCAGCAGGTCGTCCCAGCCGTTGACGAAGGCCGGGTAGCGGAATTGCCGCGTCAGCAGCACCGTGCGCCGCGCGCGGTTGTAGGCCAGCAGGGTGGCGCCGTTGCCGCGGTCGTAGGTCTCGCGGTGCATGCGCTGCCAGCTGCCGTCGTTGCGGCGCCAGTCGAAGGCCGTGGTCTTCAGCGTGTACCAGTTGTCGGAGAGAAGGGTGACTTCGTGCACCCGGACGCGGTCTTGCAGGGTCATGGCGGCGAGCATAGGTGCGAATTCGTGCAATAACAAGAAAATTCGTGCAATCGCGTGAAGCCGCCGCTACCATCGGCCCATGCTCACCCGGCAGCGCAAGCAACACATCCTCTCGGTCCTGGCGCGCGACGGCCAGGTGGTCGCCAAGCCGCTCAGCGAGGCGCTGGGCCTGTCGGAA
>NZ_JBZAYE010000588.1:0-4593 GCF_058244205.1 Variovorax sp. 20P10.2.4 | reverse complement strand
GGCCGCCTTCCTGCGCGGCCTCGGCGGCACGCACCAGCCGCCCGAGATGCTCACGCCGGGCCTGATGGAGCGCATCGGCTCGATGCTGCGCAGCGCCACCGAAGGCACGCTGCAGCTGCTGCTCACGCGCCAGGAGTTCAAGCGCGAGGTGCGCGCCGAGGTCACGATGATCGCGGCGCAGGCCAACAACCCGCTGAAGTTCTCGCCCACGGTCGAGGTCGCGCTGGCGCACCTGCTGGGGCCGGGCGTGCGTGGCTTCATGCCGGCCGAGGCCGCGATGCGCGATGCCTTCAACGACCTGCGCGCGCACCAGTTCGGCGTGATGGTCGGCCTGCGCGCGGCGCTGGCGCACGTCATCGCGCGCTTCGAGCCCGAGGAGCTCGAGAAGAAGATCAGTTCGAAGTCGGCGCTCGACGCGCTGTTCGCGGCCAACCGCAAGGCCAAGCTGTGGGACCAGTTCGTGGCGCTGTACGGCGGCATCGCGACGGAGGCCGAGGACGACTTCCACAACCTGTTCGGCAAGGCCTTCCTCGAGGCCTACGAGGCGCAGATGGCGCGCCTGAAATCCGACGACTGAGGCGCGCGCGACCGCTGCACCGCAGAACAAGAACCCACGACACGCACGACCGACGCGAGGAGCCCCGCTTGGAAATCGAAATCGTCACGCTGTCCCGCCAGGGCGGCCGCAGCTACAACGAAGACGTTCACGGCCATTGGCACGACGAGCGCCATGTCGCCTGCCTGGTGGCCGACGGCGCCGGCGGCCATGGCGGCGGCGACGTGGCGGCGGCCACGGTGCGTGCGAGCGTGCTGGGCGCGTTCTCGGCCGGCCCCAGCCTCGACGAGGGCGTGCTGCGCGGCCTGATCGAGCAGGCCAACCGCGACGTGGTGACGCGCCAGGCCGAGGGCGGCACGCTCGCCGGCATGCGCTCGACGGTGGTGTTCGCGGCCATCGACCTCGAGGTCCATGCGCTGGCCTGGGTGCACAGCGGCGACAGCCGGGCCTACCTGTTCCGTGGCGGCGCGATCGTCGCGCGCACCACCGACCACAGCCTGGTGCAGCAGATGGTGGCCGGCGGCATGCTCGACGAGGAGGGCGCGCGCCTGCATCCGCAGCGCAACATGCTGCTGTCGGCGCTGGGCTCGCTCGAGGAAGAACCCGACATCGCGGTGTCGGACCGCATGCGGCTGTTGCCGGGCGACGTGCTGCTGCTGTGCAGCGACGGCGTGTGGGAGCCGCTGGGCGACGAATGCCTGGTCGAGACCCTGCATGCCTCGCGCACGCCCAGCCAGTGGGTCGAGCAGATCGAGGCGCAGATCGTCGCGCGCGCGAAGCCGGGGCACGACAACTACACGGCGCTCACGCTGTGGGTGATCGACGCCGCCGAGGACGAGACGCGACTGCTGCCGGTCGAGGCGCAGCCCGAGCCGCGCGATCCCGAAGACACCGTCCTCGGTTGACGAAACGGGCGGCGGCGCGCGCCGCCTCCTCTCCCTTTTCTTTTCTCCCGCACCAATAGAAACGGCCCGCGATGCCCTCGAGAGAGGACGCGGGCCGCAAGGCGTGGAGCTTGCCGCGCTCGCGCGGCGAAGTCCCGGGAGATCTCAGCGGGTCTCGGTGGTGGCCACGTTCCAGCCGAACTTGACGTCGCCGGTGGTGGCGCCCTTGTCGTTCTGGGCCTTGTAGGCGAACTCGATGTCCTTGTAGGTCACGACCACGTTCTCGAGCACGTCGCCGCCTTGCGAACCGGCCGGGGCCACGTTCGAGATGAAGACTTCCTTCATCGTGACCTTGAGGTACTCGCCCTGGCCGTCGCCGGACTTGCGGCAGGTCAGGACCGCGTCCTTGAAGTGCTTGCCGCTGACGCAGTTCTTGGCCAGCACGGGCGAGGCCTTGTCGAAGATGTGGACGAAGTTGAAGAAGCCGGGCTGCGCCTTGCCCTTGCCCGAGCCGCCGCCCGATGCCGCGCCGGAGGTGTTCGCCACGTCCCACGACCACGACAGGATCTCGATCTCGTCCTTGTGATCCTTGTGGGTGGCCTCGCCGGTGACGCCGTCGAACTTGATGTGGAAATCGGATGCCATCTTGCTACTCCTGTGATGCCTGCGATGCGCGGGCGATGGTTGACGAAAGAGAAAGTTTTTTGGGGCTACCGGCCGCTGCGGGTGGGGCTTCGGCCGGTAGTGATCTCAGAACGAAGAAGCGGGCGGGATTTCAAACCCACCCGATGGCCTATGCCGCGCCCTTGGCGGACGGCAGCTTGGAGACCAGGCGCAGCGAGACCGTCAGGCCCTCGAGCTGGTAGTGCGGGCGCAGGAAGAACTTGGAGGAGTAGTAGCCGGGATTGCCCTCCACCTCCTCGACCACCACCTCGGCCGCGGCCAGCGGCTTCTGGGCCTTGGTGACTTCGGACGAGTTCGCGGGATCGCCGTCGACGTAGTTCATGATCCACTTGTTGAGCCAGCGCTGCATCTCGTCGCGTTCCTTGAACGAGCCCACCTTGTCGCGCACGATGCACTTGAGGTAGTGCGCGAAGCGGTTGCAGGCGAACAGGTAGGGCAGGCGCGCGGCCAGGTTGGCGTTGGCGGTGGCGTCGGGATCGTCGTACTCGGCCGGCTTGTGCAGCGACTGGGCGCCGATGAAGGCCGCGAAGTCGGAGTTCTTGCGGTGGATCAGCGACAGCAGGCCGGCCTTCGAGAGCTCGGCCTCGCGCCGGTCGCTGATCGCGATCTCGGTCGGGCACTTCTGGTCCACGCCGCCGTCGTCGCTCGGGAAGGTGTGCAGCGGCAGGTTCTCGACCGCGCCGCCCGACTCGATGCCGCGGATGCGCGAACCCCAGCCGTAGAGCTTGTACGAGCGGTTGATGTTGGTGGCCATCGCATAGGCGGCGTTGGCCCAGGCGTACTTGCTGTGGTCCGCGCCGGCGGTGTCCTCCTCGAAGTCGAACTCCTCCACCGGGTTGGTGTTGGCGCCGTAGGGCGTGCGCGCCAGGAAGCGCGGCATGCACAGGCCCAGGTACTTCGCGTCGTCCGACTCGCGCAGCGAACGCCAGCCGGCGTACTCGGGCGTGAGGAAGATCTTGGTCAGGTCGCGCGGGTTGGCGAGCTCCTGCCACGATTCCATCTGCATCAGGTTCGGGCTCGCGCCGGTGATGAAGGGGGCGTGGGCCGAGGCGGCGATCTTGGCCATCTCGCCGAGCAGCTCGACGTCGGGCGGGCTCTGGTCGAAGTGGTAGTCGCCGACGATGGCGCCGAAGGGCTCGCCGCCGAACTGGCCGTACTCCTGCTCGTAGATCTTCTTGAACATCGGGCTCTGGTCCCAGGCCGCGCCCTTGAACTTCTTGAGGTTCTTGGCGAGCTCCTGCTTCGAGATGTCCATCACCCGGATCTTCAGGTTCTCGTCGGTCTCGGTGTTGTTCACCATGTAGTGCAGGCCGCGCCACGCACTCTCGAGCTTCTGGTAGTCGGGGTGGTGGATGATCCGGTTGACCTGCTCGGTGAGCTTGGCGTCGATCGCCGCGATCATCGACTGGATCGACTTCGTGACGTCCTTGCCGATGACCTCGCTGTTGGCCAGCGCCTGCTGGGCCAGCGTGAGCACGGCGGCTTCGACCGCGCTCTTGGCTTCGTCGCTGCGCGGCTTGAATTCCTTCTGCAGCAGCGACGAAAAGTCGCTGCCCGCGTACGCGACGTCTTTCAACGCGCTCTGTTCGAGTGCTTCGGCCATGGTGGGTTACTCCTCGTGAACCGGATGTGGAAGTCGGAATGGGACAGGGATCAGGCGGCCGGCGGGGTGGTGCCGTCCTCGGGCTTCTTGGTCGCGGCCAGCGACTGCAGCAGCGCCGGGTCCTCGAGCACCTTGGCCAGCAGTTCCTCGGCGCCGTTCTTGCCGTCCATGTAGGTGACGAGGTTCGACAGCTGGGTGCGCGCCTCGAGCAGCTTGTTGAGCGCGCCGACCTTGCGGGCCACGGCGGCGGGCGAGAAGTCCTCCATGTTCTCGAAGGTCAGCTCGACCTTGAGCTCGCCCTCGCCGGTCAGCGAGTTCTCGACCGCGAAGGCCGCGCGCGGCTTCATGGCCTTCATGCGCGAGTCGAAGTTGTCGACGTCGAACTCGAGGAACTTGCGGTCGGTCACGGGCGCCAGCGGGTCGGCGGGCTTGCCCGACAGGTCGGCCAGCACGCCCATCACGAAGGGCAGCTGGATCTTCTTCTCGGCGCCGTAGAGTTCGACGTCGTATTCGATCTGCACCCGGGGCGCCCGGTTGCGGGCGATGAATTTCTGACTGCTCTTGGCCATGGCGATGCTCCTTGCGGGGGTGAAACGGGGTGGGTCGATCCAGGGATGGAAAGGGGAGGGGAGGAGGGGGAGAGGCGGCGGAAGGGCCTCAGTCCGAGGCGCGGCGGCCGGTCACGTTCTCGATCGTGTCGAGCGCGTTCGGCGCGAGGTTGGCCATGATCTCGAGGAAGCTCACGCCGATCAGCTTCTTGGCGCGCTCGATCAGCAGCGGCGCGGGATTGCCGGGCTCGGTGGTCTCGAGGAAGCGGATCACGCGGTCGAGCATCTTCAGCGCGTCCTCGCGGGTCTGGATCTCGC
>NZ_JBZAYE010000587.1:0-4610 GCF_058244205.1 Variovorax sp. 20P10.2.4 | reverse complement strand
AGCTCGCGCAGGTCGCCCGCGCGTTCCTGCTCGATGGCCTGCAGCACCAGCTCGTTGATGCCGCCGACCACCGTCATCGCCATCTCGCTCGTCAGGTGCGCCTGCGGGCCCGGGCCGGTCGTGCCGCTGCTGTTGATCGCGGCCTGGATGAAGTTCGCGATCTCGTCGTTGACCCGGCGCCGCGCCACCAGCCCCGGCATGCCCAGGCCGAGGATCTCGACGAACAGCGTGCGCAGCAGCACCGGGTCCTGCGCCAGATAGTCGAAATAGGCCGTGATCGCGCGCTCCACCTGCGCATGCCAGGGCTGCACCGGGTCGAAGGCCTCGCTGACCGCCTGCAGCGCCAGATGGCTGGCCGCCTCGTAGAGCGCGATCAGGCATTCGGTCTTGGTCGCGAAGTGCTCGTAGAAGGTGCGGCGCGACACCGCGGCCTCGCGCACGATGTCGGCGATGGTGGTGTCGGCATAGCCCTTGGCGGCCACAGCGCGGGCCATGCCCTCGAGCAGCCGGTGGTAGTGCTCGTTGCGCGATTCGGCCGGAATCTGGGAGGTGTTGTCGGTGACGGCACTCATGAACGGAACATTTTCCTACGCACTGGTACTTGACAGTACCAAGCACCGGAAGGCACCATGCAGGCATTGCGGTACGCATCTGTACCACGCCCCCTTGCCACCACCATTCCGATTCACGAGGATTGTCTTCATGAGCACCGAACTCGTCGTCCGCCGCCTTCTGATCGATCTCCAGGCCCCGTTTGCCCGCGACTGGTGCGGCGGCGATGCATTCTCCACCGCCTTCTTCAACGCCCTGTCGATGAGTTTTCCCTTCGGCGAGCAGTTCTTCATCGACGCGGTGCGCGACGCCGTCGCCACCCTGCCGCCCGAGACGCAGGACAAGTACCGCGCCGAAGTGCGCGGCTTCATCGGCCAGGAAGCGACGCACCGGCGCATCCATTCGCTGTTCAACGCCCACCTCGAGAAGCAGGGCCTGGTCGACCGCTGGACCGAGCGCGCGAGCAAGCGGCTGTCGCTGATGGAAGGCGCCGACCCCCGCCACGCGCTCGCGGTGACGGCCGCCACCGAGCACTTCACGGCCATGTTCGCCGAGTGGCTGCTCGCGCATCCGCAGATCCTCGACGGCGCCGAGCCCCGGCTGCGCACCATGTGGCTGTGGCACAGCGCCGAGGAGCTCGAGCACAAGAGCGTGGCCTTCGACGTCTACCGGGCCGCGGGCGGTTCCGACGAATGGCGCACGCGCTGGTTCCGCCGCGTCACGCTGATGTTCCTCGGCGACCTGATGCACCAGACGCTGGCCAACCTGCGGCACGAGAAGCAGCTGTGGAAATGGTCGACCTGGAAGAGCGCCGCGCGCACCCTGCTCGCGCGCGACGGGCTGCTGCGCGGCAACTACGCGATGTGGCGCCGCTACCTGCGCGCCGATTTCCATCCGGCGCAGCAGGACAGCAGCCTGTCGGAACGCTGGCTGGTGGACAACCGCGCGGCCTATGTGCCGGTGGGCGCGGCCGCGACGCAGCCGGACACCGCCGCGGCCTGAGCGCGGCCCCTCAGAAAAAGCTGGTGCGGTGCTGCGGCGCCGTGCCGCCGGCCTGCTGCTGCGGGTCGACGCGCAGCGGCACCTCGTGCAGGGTGTCGAAGTCCGACGGCGCGTCGGGCACGCGCATCACGGCCTCGAGCTCGTGCATCGAGGCCACCCAGCGGCCGGCCGGCGACTCGGCCGGCTCGTCGTTGGCGAAGGTGCCGTCGCGGATGTAGAAGGTCTCGCCCTCGGGGCGCTCGCCATGCAGCTCGACCAGGCGCGCGATCGAGAAGTTGTAGGTCACCAGCTTCTCGCGCGTCAGGCGGTCCTTGCCGCCGCAGTTGAACGAGCCCTCGGCCGCGATCACGATGCACGAGCCGTCCACGCTGCTGTCGGTGCCATGGCCCGAGCGCCAGATGGCGTTGGGCAGCCGCACCCGCACCTTGTCGATGACCAAGTCGCGCTGCTTGTTGAGGCTGCCCAGCGGCGGCACCAGCGAACGCAACTGCCGCAGGCGCTCGGCGAAGTTGTCGTCCATCACGAATTCCACATGGTGCGACGCGCTGCCCGAAGACCGCTTGACCACCTGCATGACGACGTGACGCGGTTTAGCCACGGCAGCTTCCTTTTGCGCGCGCGGACGGCCGCACTACGCCAAAAGCACCCATTGCCTTGCTGCAAATCATCTGATGTCGGCCTGAAATTAGAACTTTTTGACCAATGCAATTACATGCATCAATTGTTTCTAACTGTATAACTATTGCGGCCGCTATGGAAGTCGGACGACGCGATGCCCGCACGGGCATGTCGCCAAGGCGTCGCCCCGCCGTGCTAGACGAGGCGCGCGGAAAAACGCCCTTGCGGGCGCTGCGTCATTCGGGCGACGACGGCGCGGCCGCGGCGGCTTCCAGTGCCTCGTCGAGCGCCTTGCAGGACGGCGCGCAGACGGTCTGCGATTTGCCGAGCACCTGGCGGGTGCGCAGTTGCGAGCGCACGCGGTGCTTGCCGCACATGAAGCACGACATGGTGGCGCCGCTGAACGACGCGGAGGCGCGGAACGGGGACCCCGGCGTCTTCGACTTGTAGCGCAGGCCGTCTTCCAGGACGGCAGTCTTCACCTCAGCCTTGGCCATCGGTTTCTTCCTTCTTCTTCGGTTCGGGGCGGCGCATGGCGCGCGCGATTGCTTCCCTGGCGCGGGTCTCGGCCGCCAGCGAGGCGTCGAGCGCGGAGCGGCACAGGCCGGCGTGCTGATAGTTGAGGTTCTCGTACACCTCGGCGGCGGCCGGATAGGCGTCGAGCAGGCGGCTGAGGTCGGCGCCCGATTCGACGTCTTCGAACTCGTGCACCAGGTGCGCGACCACCGAGCGGTACTGCTCGGCACCGACGGGCACCTTGCTGTGTTCCAGCCGCTCGAGCAACTGGGCCAGCACATGGGTCACCGACAGATCGGTCTTGGGGGACGGAGTGTGGGTCGTGTTCATGGTCTGCATCTGGGGACAGCATACCCCTATGCAAGTGGCGGGGTGTCGGCCGAAGCCCCTTCCCCGGCCGGGACGAAGCCGGATTCGCCGCCCTCGCCGGCCCGCGCGGCCTTCATGCGTTGCAGCAGGCTGTGCAGCATCTCGGTCGAGAGGCCATGGATCACCAGCCGGTGCCCGGCCCGCAGGGTCGACAGCGGCACCAGCGGATGCTTGTTGTTGACCAGGATCAGGTGCTCGGGCGCCGCGAGGATGGTGGCGGCATAGATGCCGATGGTTTCATCCAGTTGCAGGGAATTGGCGGCGCGCCAGAAGTCGTTGTCGGTCAGCATCAGCTGGTAGAGCGGCGTGAACAGCTCGATGGCGCTCTGCAGGTCGAGGAAGTTGAGCCGCCCGTGCGGCATGTCTTCCAGCCGCAGCGCGGGCTCCCGGATCATCGAGAAATCGGGCGCCTGGGCTTTGCCCAGCGCCAGCCCGCGATCGCGCAGCGCCTGGTTCAGCCGGATCACGAAATTGAAGAGGTTGAGGTCGTGCTTGAGGAACATGTCGTCCTTCAGCGCCTCGATGTCCGGCGGCTCCAGCGGCGAGGTGGCCACCGGCGCCGGCGAATTGCGCCCGATGAAAGCCAGCACCTGCGAGCCCAGGTGGAAGTGCCGCAGGATCAGCCAGTTGGCCTCGGGCGACACGAAATGCTGGAGCCCCCAGGCCAGGATGCGGTGCAGCAGCCGCGAGTGCGACCAATTGCGCGGCACGAACACCTTCACGACCTGGATCAGGATGATGGTGGCGCGCGCGATCGGCCGCAGGAACGGCAGCAGGTACTGCCGCGAGCCCGAGCTCGAATCGGCGAGCCAGGCCGCCTTGACCTCGTCGGGCAGCGGCGTGCTCTGGTCGAGGTAGAGCGCCAGCCAGGGGCTGGGATCGCGCTCGTCGTGCCCGCGGGCCAGGAATTCAGGCGTTCGCATGGGAAATCCGCTCGGTGATGTGCTGGAACTGCATCAGGTAGAGGGCGGCCGTGTGGCGCGCCGTGTCGGCGATCTGGCGCGCGGCGCGGGCCTGGCCCTCGACGGCCATCACCATCTCGACCGCGAGCAGCCAGCGGTTCAGGTGGTTCTCGTCGTTGTGGCCGTGGTACTCGAGGAAGCGGAAGGCATCGGGCGGCAGCCGCAGGCTGGCCTTGAGAAGCGGCAGCAGCGCCGGCACGATGCGCTGGCCCGTGCCCTCGATGATGTAGATCGCGCCCAGCAGGCCGATCGGGTCGCGCGTCGCGGCCAGCGCATGCAGGTAGGCGTTGAGCGCCTCGCCGCCCGGATTGCGGCGCAGGTCCTCGATGCGCTCGACCGTGCCGCCGGCCTTGCGGTAGTCGCTGAACAGGATCTGGAAGTCGTTCTGCTCCTCGCCCGCATGCACGCCGATCAGCGACGACAGCGCCTGGTATGGCTCGCTCAGCGAGGCCGCGCCCTCGCGCATCCAGAGGCTGCCTTCGCGCACCTGCGGCACCCACTGCTCCATCCAGTTCAGGTAGTCGGGCACGGCAAAGCGGCGCTCGCGGATCTGCCGCACAAGCGGCGTGCGCCAGACGCGCGAGCGGTAGT
>NZ_JBZAYE010000586.1:0-4613 GCF_058244205.1 Variovorax sp. 20P10.2.4 | reverse complement strand
GGCGCGTGACGATCAGGGTCAGCGGTCCGGGCCAGAAGGCCTGCACCAGCTTCTGCGCGAACGGCGGCAGCGGCTGGGCGAAGCGCGACAGCGCCTCGGTGCCCTTGGTGCCGGCGGCCACGTGCACGATCAGCGGATGGTCGGCCGGCCGGCCCTTGGCCTGGAAGATGCCGGCCACGGCCGCGTCGTTGCTGGCGTCGGCACCGAGGCCGTAGACGGTTTCGGTGGGAAAGGCCACCAGCCCGCCGGCGCGCAGGATGCGCGCCGCCTCGGCGATGGCTGCGGGCGATTGGCCGTCGAGGATCATGCGGCCTTCATGCCACCGGCGGCAGGCCGAGCAGCAGCGCGACCTGCGAGGCGATGGCGCGCACTTGGCCGGCGTCGGCGCCGGTGAAGGTCAGGTGGCCCATCTTGCGGCCGCGGCGCGGCTCGATCTTGCCGTACAGGTGCAGGTGAGCGCCGGGCAGCGCGAGCACCTCGCTCCAGCGCGGCGACACCGGCGTGTCGTCGCCGGCCGAGAACCACAGGTCGCCCAGCAGGTTCAGCATGACGGCCGGGCTGTGCTGGCGCGGCATGGCCAGCGGCAGGCCGGCCAGGGTGCGCACCTGCAGCTCGAACTGCGACACGTCGCAGGCTTCCATGGTGTAGTGGCCGCTGTTGTGCGGGCGCGGTGCCATCTCGTTGACCACCAGCGAGCCGTCGGCCAGCACGAAGAACTCGACGCACAGCACGCCGACGTAGCCGAGGCCGTTGGCGATGTTCTTCGCCCCGGTGATCGCGGCCTGGGCCACGGTCTTGGGCATGTTCTGCGGATGCACCTCGGTCACGGCCAGGATGCCGTCGCGGTGCAGGTTGCGCTGGGGCGGGAAGTGCACCACCTGGCCGTCGCGGCCGCGCGCCACGATCACCGAGCATTCGAAGTCCAGCGGCAGCAGCTGCTCGAGCACGCAGGGCACGCAGCCCGTGGCCTGCCAGGCATCAACCAGCTCGGCGCGCGTGCGCACGCGCTGCTGGCCCTTGCCGTCGTAGCCCAGGCGCGCGGTCTTCAGGATGCCGGGCAGGAGCCGGTCGTCCACCGCCGCGAGCTGGGCCGCGGTCTCGATCGCCGCGTAGGGCGCGCAGGCCACGCCGCAGCGGCCGAAATGGGCCTTTTCGGCGATCCGGTCCTGCGCGATCGCGATCGCCGGGGCGGCGGGCGCCACCGGCCGCGCCACCGCGAGGTGCTCGAGCGAGGGCGCGGGCACGTTCTCGAACTCGGTGGTCACGGCGTCGGCCAGGCCGGCCAGCCGCGCGAGGCCGTCGACGTCGCCGTAGTCGGTGTGGATGTGGTGGTGGCTGACCCGGCCGGCCGGGCTGTCGGCGTCGGGGTCGAGCACCGCGGTGAAGTAGCCCATGCGCTGGGCGGCATGCACGAACATGCGGCCGAGCTGGCCGCCGCCGAGCACGCCGAGCGTGGCGCCCGGAAGGATCGGCAGGTCGCCGTTGTTGCTGCTCACAGGGCACCTCCGCCTTGCGGCGAGAAAGGAGAAACCGGGGCCGCTTCCACGGGCGGCAGCGCCATCGCCTCGGCCGCGGCGGTCTGGGCCGCGCGGAAAGCATCGAGCTTCGCGCGCAGGCCAGGGTCGTTGACGGCCAGCATCGACACCGCGAACAGCGCCGCGTTGGCCGCGCCGGCATTGCCGATGGCGAAGGTGGCGACCGGCACGCCCTTGGGCATCTGCACGATGCTGTAGAGGGAATCGACGCCCTGCAGGTGCCGGCTGGCGACCGGCACGCCGAGCACCGGCACCGTGGTCTTGGAGGCCAGCATGCCCGGCAGGTGGGCCGCGCCCCCCGCGCCGGCGATGATCGCCGCGAGGCCGCGCCCGGCGGCGCTTTCGGCGTACGCGAAGAGCGTATCGGGCATGCGGTGGGCGGAGACCACCTTCGCTTCGTGACGGATGCCGAATTGCTGGAGAATCTCGACCGCGTTGCGCATCGTCTCCCAATCGGAGTTGGAGCCCATCACCACACCGACCTGAATGGTTTCGTTCATGGTTTCAATTTTACGTTTCACCCCCAGTTGTTCCCGATGATCGACATCACTCTCGAAAATTTCCAGGACGAGCTGATCGAAGCCTCCCTCGCCCGGCCGGTGCTGCTGGACATCTGGGCCGAATGGTGCGGCCCCTGCAAACAGCTCGGGCCGGTGCTCGAAAAGCTCGAGGTGGAGTACGCCGGGCGCTTCACGCTGGCCAAGCTCGACGCCGACAAGGTGCCGCAGATCTCCTCGCAGCTGTCCGAGATGTTCGGTGTGCGCAGCATCCCGTTCTGCGTGATGTTCAAGGACGGCCAGCCGGTCGACGGCTTCGTCGGCGCCATCCCCGCCGAGAAGATCCGCGAGTTCCTCGACAAGCACGTGCCGGGCGCCGACGAGGCCGAGGCCGCCGCCGAGGAAGAAGCGGCGCAGGAAGCGCTGGCCGAGGGCGACACCGAGGGGGCGCTCGAGAAGCTGCAGCACGCGGTGGCCACCGACCCGGCCAACGACGATGCCCGCTTCGACTACGTGAAGCTGCTGCTGCAGCTCGGCCGTTCCGACGACGCCAAGGTGGCGTTCGCGCCGGTGATCGCCAAGGCCGCGGCGGTGCGCCGCTTCGAGGCGCTGCAGCGCTGGATGGACGCCATCGATTTCGCCGCCCCGCCCGCGGGTGCGGTGCCGGCCGTGGCCGAGCTCGACGCGAAGATCGCCGCCAACAAGCGCGACTTCCAGGCCCGCTTCGACCGCGCCCGCCTGCTGGTCGCGGAGCAGCAGTGGACCGCCGCGATGGACGAACTGCTCGAGATCCTGATGCGCGACAAGGCATGGAGCGAGGAACTCGCGCGCAAGACCTACGTGGCGATCCTCGAGTTGATCGAGCCGCCCAAGGTGAAGGTGGCCGACGGCCAGATCCCGCCCGACGATCCTACCGTGGCGACCTACCGCCGCCGGCTCAGCAGCGTGGTGTTGAGCTGAAGCGATTCCTGCAAAAGCGCAGCCAAATGCGCAATTTCATCAGAAAGCGACTTACGAGTCGCTTTTTTATTTGCCGCTTCACGCCCACATAGCTACCATCACTACTCTTTTCTCCTGAAAAGATCGCTCCAATGATCCATTTGATCCAGGAACTCGAACAGGCGCGCAAGGCCGCCGGCCTGAGCCAGGAGGCGCTGGCCACGCGCGCGGGCCTGTCGCGCATGACGGTGCAGCGCATCGAGAGCGGCCAGATCGACCCGCGGCTGTCGACCCTGCTCGAGATGGCGCGCGTGTTGGGGCTCGACCTGATGCCGGTGCCCGCGGCGCTGCGCCCCACGCTCGAGGACTTCGTGCGCGCGGGCGGCCGGCTGCTCGGCCAGCCGGCCGGCATCGAGGCACCGCCGTCGATCGCGCAGAGCCTGGAGACCGGGCGCGGCCCGCGCTGAGCGTCACGCCACCGTGAGTGACGCCGCCTTCACCACCAGCATCCGCTACCTGCGGATGTACCTGCACGCCCCGGGCGGCGATGCCTCGCGGCGGCGCGCCATCGGCTGGCTCTCGCAATACGGCGACATCCTGCGCGTGTCCTTCGATCCCGGCTATGTCGACGACCCGGCGCGCCCCACGCTGTCGCTGGCCTACCGCGGCGCCGACGAGGCCGCCACGCGCGCCATCCTGGGCTCGGCGCGCGATGCACGGGTGTCGCGCGGCGACGGCCACTGGCCCGGCTATTTCCAGAACCTGCTGCCCGAGGGCCACAACCGCGAGCGCCTCGCGCAGCAGCGCGGCTGCCGCGCCGACGACGAGTTCGAACTGCTGGCCGCCGCCGGCCATGACCTGATGGGCGCGATCGAGGTCGAGCCGGTGCCGCCGGCCGAGAGCATTCCCGACACGGTGCGGCACTGGCACACCGCGCTCGGGCTCGACGTGCTCGAGCCCGGCTTCGTCGAGCTGCCGGTGGAGGACGCGGCCGCCATCCCCGGCGTGGTGACCAAGTTCTCGGCCGTGCAGGACGGCCGGCGCTACGTGGTGCGGCGCCACGGCGCGGCCGGCTCCTTCATCCTCAAGCTGCCGACCGTGCGCCACCCCGACCTGGTCGCCAACGAGATCGCCGGCTACCGCCTGTGCGGCGCGCTCGGCCTGGACTGCGCCGAGGCCAGCGTGATCGGCCGCGCCGACGCCGACCTGCCCGAGCAGCTGCCGTTCGAGCAGATCCTCGCGGTGCGCCGCTTCGACCGCACGCCCGATGGCGGGCGCATCCACATGGAGGAGTTCGCGCAGGTGCTGCAGTACGAGCCGCGCCAGAAATACGGCCGCGGCCTCGCGATCGACGGGCCCGCGATGCTGCGCGTGCTCGACCGGCTGTCGCCGAAGCCCGTGGCCGACGTGCGCGAATGCGTGCGCCGCATCGTCGCCTTCATCCTGCTGGGCAACAGCGACGCGCACCTGAAGAACTGGGCGCTGCGCTATCCCGACGGCGTGGCGCCGGTGCTCGCGCCGCTCTACGACCCGGTCTGCGTGGCCGCCTTCTTCGAGCAGGTGCCCGGCGGCGACTACGCGGTCAACCGCGCCATCGACGCCAAGCTGCGCGCCTTCGGCTGGATCGCGCTCGAGGCGCTGC
>NZ_JBZAYE010000585.1:0-4621 GCF_058244205.1 Variovorax sp. 20P10.2.4 | reverse complement strand
ATCTCGTGGCGCCACGACTCGAAGGAATCGACCCAGGCGCTGACGCTGTAGAGGTAGCGACCGATCGCGGGCGGCGCGAACGCGGCCTCCCAGACGTCGTTGCCGAGCGCGCGCATCGGCAGCTCGCGCACCGCGTCGCGTGCCCCGTTGCTCGCTTCGGGGCGCCAGCGCAGCATCACGCGCAGCACGTCGTGGCCGTCGGTGAAGCAGTGCGCCGTGATCGTCGTGCGCTGGCCCACGATGGCCTTGACCGGGAAGCGGCCCTCGTCGACCGAGGGCAGCACCGCGCCGATCACCGCGCGGATGCGGCCATCGGAGCCATCGGCGGGGGCGGGCGCATCGGGCGCGACGGTTGCCGGCGCGAAGCTCAGCGGCGGCTCTGGCGGCGGCAGCGAACGCTTGCGCGCGGGGGCCTTGGTCTCGGTGCGGGGGAGGGAAGTGCTTTCGCTCGCGGTCTGAGTCTTGCCCTTCGGTGCCTTGGCGCCGATCGGGGTGGTTTCACGCTTCATCGTTGGCCCTCGGATTGCAGGATCACGGTGGACAGCGGCGGCAGCGTGAGGCTCAGCGAGTGGCGCCGGCCGTGCGAACGCACGGGCGATGCCTCGACCTCGCCGAAGTTGCCCCAGCCCGCGCCGCCGAACTCGGTGGCGTCGGTGTTGAGCACCTCGCGCCAGATGCCGCCGCACGGCACGCCGACCAGCAGGTCGGTGCGCGGCACCGGCGTCATGTTCACGGCCACCAGCACCGGCGGGCCGCCGTGCGCGGGCTTGCGCAGGAACACGAACACGCTGCGCTCGGCATCGTCGGCCTCGATCCATTCGAAGCCCGCGGGCGTGAAGTCCTGGCTGTGCAGCGCCGGCTGCTCGCGGTAGACGCGGTTGAGCTGGCGCACCATGCGCTGCAGCCCGGCATGCGCCGGCAGGCCGCAGACCCACCATTCGAGCTCGCCGTCGTGCGTCCATTCGCGGCGCTGGCCGAACTCGGCGCCCATGAACAGCAGCTTCTTGCCCGGATGCGCCCACATGAAGGCCAGCAGCGCGCGCAGGTTGGCGAACTGCTGCCAGTCGTCGCCCGGCATCTTGTTGATCAGCGAGCCCTTGCCGTGCACCACCTCGTCGTGCGAGAGCGGCAGCACGAAGTTCTCGTGGAAGGCATAGACCAGCGAGAAGGTCAGCGCATGGTGGTGGTGGCGGCGATGCACCGGGTCGTGGCGCATGTAGTCCAGCGTGTCGTGCATCCAGCCCATGTTCCATTTGAGGCCGAAGCCCAGCCCGTCCATCTCGATCGGGCGCGACACGCGCGGCCAGGCGGTCGATTCCTCGGCCACGGTGAAGGTGTCGGGATGGTCGCGGTAGACCGCGCGGTTGAGCGTTTGCAGGAACTCGATGGCCTCGAGGTTCTCGCGCCCGCCATGGCGGTTGGGCACCCAGCCGCCCGGGCCGCGCGCGTAGTCGAGGTAGAGCATCGAGGCCACCGCGTCCACGCGCAGGCCGTCGATGTGGTACTTGTCGAGCCAGAACAGCGCCGAGGACACCAGGAAGCTGCGCACCTCGGGCCGGCCGTAGTTGAAGATCGCCGAGTTCCATTCGGGATGGAAGCCCTGGCGCGGATCGGCATGCTCGAACAGGTGCGTGCCGTCGAAGAAGGCGAGGCCGTGCGCGTCGGTCGGGAAGTGCGAGGGCACCCAGTCCAGCAGCACGCCGATGCCGCGCTGGTGCAGGTGGTCGACGAAGTACATGAAGTCCTCGGGCGTGCCGTAGCGCGCGGTCGGCGCGAAGTAGCCCGTGGTCTGGTAGCCCCAGGAACCGTAAAACGGATGCTCGGTCACGGGCATCAGCTCCACGTGCGTGAAGCCCATGTCGTTCACGTAGTCGGCCAACGCATGGGCCAGCGCGCGGTAGCCCATGAACTGGCCGTCCTCGCGCCGCCACGAGCCCAGGTGCACCTCGTACATGGCCATCGGGGCATCGAGCGCGTTGCGCGCATGGCGCGTGGCCATCCATTCGCCGTCGGCCCAGTCGTGGCCTTCGCCGAGCCGGTGCACGCGCGAGGCGGTGGCCGGCGCGAGTTCCGACGAGAAGGCGAAGGGATCGGCCTTGTCCTCGACGTGGCCGCGCTGGCGCGAGCGGATGCGGTACTTGTAGGTCTGGCCCGGCCGCACTTCGTCGACATGGCCGCGCCACACGCCGCTGTCGCCGGGTACCGGGCTCAGCGGATCGGCATCGCCGTTCCAGCCGTTCCAGTCGCCCACCACCGAGACCGACTCGGCATTGGGCGCCCACACGGCGAAGTCGGCGCCGCTGTCCTCGTGCGGATGGCAGCCGAGCTTGTCGAACAGGCGCGCGTGGGTTCCTTCGCGAAAAAGATAGGCGTCGGTGTCATCGAAGACAGCGGGGGGGTGGACAGCAAGCACGGTGATTCCTTGGAACGGTGTCCCGGGCGCGGACCTCTTCGCGGGTCCATCGCCGAAGACCGGTAAGGCGGGGAGAAATCCATTTCCCCCGAAGCGCGCGTGCTTGCGTCGAAGCGTTCACCGCTTCGATCTGTCGGAGAAGAAGCCGTCCGGAAAAATGGAACAGCGATGCAACGCGCGGGCGTTGCGAAGGACGGTGCGCTCGCGCGGGCTGGCGAGCGGGAAGAGAGAAAAAAAGAAGGGGGCGCGCGGCCCCCGTTCAATCGATCAGGCCGCGTCGCGCACCGGGCCCGAGCAGGCGCGCGTGAGTGCGCGGTTCAGATCCTCGAGCGCATAGGGCTTGCGCAGCCACACGCTGCCGGCCGGCGGCTGCGCGGGCTCGGGTTCGCCCGAGGCGAAGATCACCGGGATGCGTTCGATCGCCATCAGCTTGGCCGCGAGGTCCTTGCCCGACAGGCCCGGCAGGCCGACATCGAGCATCAGCAGGTCGAAGGCGCCGCGCATGTAGCGCGTGATCGCCGACTCGGCGCTGCGCACGCCCGTGGCCCAGTGCCCGATCGCGCGCAGGGCCTCGAGCGAGGTGGCCATCGCGTCCGCGTCGTCCTCGACCACGAGGATGCGCAGTCGGTTCGGGTCCGCGGGCGGTGGTGAATCGGAGGACAAGGAGGAAGGGCGGTCGACGAAGCTCGGTGCGTTCGCGGAGGGTGCCGAAGGTGCGGAGGGCGTGCTGGCGGTGGCGTTCATGTCGGGATGACGGAAATGCCGTGCACCCGGGGCTTCGGCGCAAGACGTCGACGCGACAGGCGGCAGGGCGATGCCGAATGAATGTGTGTGGTGGATGAAGGAATTGCATCCCAAGCTAACCAGCGTAAGAGGATGCGTCTGTCGGACGGCACCGCGTGCGGGCGCGGGGAATGCGCCGCGCGCCCGAAGGCCGGGCCCGGGCGCGAGGTCGCGGCGAACGCCAAGGAATTCCTCGCTTCCTACCCTTTTCGCACCCGGAGGCAGCGCCGTGTCGGCGCAGTCCGGCGATCGCGCAAGACGCCGTTCCATTCCCGTGCAGGACAAGGGCCCGTGTTGGGTGCGAGGCCTGCCGCACGGGCCTTCGCTATGGCATCGTTGCGCCCTGCCCGAATTCCGGGCGCCTCATGTGAATGGACCAGGAGAAACGCATCATGATCAAGATCGGAATAGTGGATGACCATGCCGTGGTTCGCGAGGGCCTCAAGGCGCTGTTCTCGGGCTTCGTCGAATTCCGCGTCGCCGGCGAGGCCTCGTCGGGCCGCGAGGCGATCGACCTCGTGCGCACCACCGAGCTCGACGTGCTGCTGATGGACCTCTCGATGCCCGGCCAGAGCGGCATCGACGCGCTCGGCATGATCCGCGCGAAGGCCCCCGACCTCGGCATCCTCGTGCTGAGCGCCTACCCCGAGGAGCACTACGCGGTGAACCTGATCCGCCAGGGTGCCTCGGGCTATCTCAACAAGGACTGCGAGCCCGAGGAGATCGCCAACGCGATCCGCACCGTGGCGCTGGGCCGGCGCTACATCACGCCCTCGGTGGCCGAGATCCTCGCCAACCAGCTCGACCGCAAGGACGACGCGCCGCCGCACAAGCACCTGTCGGAGCGCGAGTTCCAGGTGTTCCTCAAGCTCGCCAAGGGCGAATCGGTGGGCAGCATCGGCGACGCGCTGTCGCTGTCGGTCAAGACCGTGAGCACCTACCGCACCCGGCTGCTCGAGAAGCTGCACCTCAACACCAACAGCGACCTCACCTACTACGCGATGAAGGCGCAGCTGATCGATTGAAGCCGCGGCTTCAGAACCAGATCCGCGCCGCGTAGTACGCGCTCATGAAGAGACCGGCCGCGATCACCACGCGCCGCACCGCCTGCGCGGGCAGCACCCGCACCAGCTGACCGCCGGCCCAGCCGCCGGGCAGCGCGCCCGCGAGCATCGCGAGCGTGGCCTGCCAGTGCACCGTGCCGCGCGCGATGAAGATCACGATCGCCGCCAGGCTGACGGCCGTGGCCAGCAGGTTCTTCATCACCTTCACGCGCCGGATGTCGTCGGGGTCCTCGATCGCCAGCAGCGCGCTGAGCATCACGCCGAGTCCCGCACCGAAGAAGCCGCCATAGACCGAGACGGCCGTGAGCGCGGCCGTGCCAGCGAGCGCATTCGGCGCCGCGCCCTCGCGCCGCCGCGCGGC
>NZ_JBZAYE010000584.1:0-4628 GCF_058244205.1 Variovorax sp. 20P10.2.4 | reverse complement strand
GCCACGGGCAGCATCGACAGCGCGATGGAGGCATCGCTCTGGGCGCGGGCCACGGGCGCCGCGAGCGCGGCGAAGGCGGTGCAGGCGGCCACGAGGACGGTGGCCAGGGACTTGCGGGCGAAAGCGGTGTTCATGATCGGGCTCCTTGCGTGGGGGTGCGGGCGGTCACTCGGCGGCGGCCGGGGTCTGGGCGGCTTCGACGCGGGCGGCGTGGCGGCCTTGCAGGCGGGCTTCGGCGAGGTCGGCCTCGTGGCGGTCGCGCAGGGTCTTGGCCAGCGTGAAGGCCGAACTGATCAGGAACAGCCAGCTCACGCCGAGGAAGGCCTTGTAGGTGTCGTTGACCTCCATGCGCAGCAGGCCCCAGCCGGTCAGCAGCATCGCGACGAAGAAGCTGCCCCAGACGACCAGCTTCCACATCGGCAGGTCGCGGCCGGCGGCATGCTGGTTGTCGCGCACGAACTTCGACAGCACGAAGGCGGTGCTCAGGCAGAACACATAGCCCATCACCATGAAGGCCCGGTCCAGTGCCTCGCCCGGCAGCCAGCTCAGGCCGGTCGCGCAGAGGAAGACGGCGATCCCGAAGGACGCCCAGACCTGGAACTGCCAGGCCCGCGTGTCGCGCTGGACCGGGGCGTTGGTGATGGTGTTGGCTATATGAGTTTGCATGAGTGCCTCGCGGCGTAGTGAAGGTGGGCGGATGATGGTCCGCCCCCGCGCCCCGGGACTCGAATGATTCGACCGGTTCAGCGTTTCGGCTCCGGCGGTATCTCCAACGGATACTTTTCGGGGGATCCCGCCCCCAAAGAAAAAGCCGCCCGAAGGCGGCCCGGTCCGTGCGTTGCGCCCGGCCTCAGGGATTGAGCAGCCCGCCCACGCGCTGCTGCAGCAGCTCGGGCCGCACCTCGGCCGGCGCCACCGGTGCGCCGACGTTGAGGCCCACGCGGCTGAAGAAGCCGCGGCGGAAGGGCTTGACCATCGCCACCGGCTCGCCGCCGCGCAGCTCGATGCGGCTGAAGAACGAGCCCCAGAGGTTGGTCAGCGCCATCGGGATCACGGGCGGCTCGAGGCCCTCGGCGCGCGCGCTGTCCACGATCTTCATCACGCCGCCCTTGAAGGGCTGCAGCGCGCCGTCGCGCGTGATCGCGCCCTCGGGGAAGATCGCCAGCAGGTCGCCCTCGCGCAGCACGCCGAGCGCCTTGGCGAAGGCCGCCTCGTAGGCCGCTGGGTCCTCCTTCTGCGGCGCGATCGGGATCGCCTTGGCGAGCTTGAACAGCCAGCCGAGCACCGGCACCTTGAAGATGCGGTGGTCCATGATGAAGCGGATCGGCCGCGGGCTCGCGGCCATCAGCAGCACCGCGTCGATGAAGCTCACGTGGTTGCACACCAGCACGGCCGGGCCCTCGACGGGGATGTGCTCGTCGCCCTTGATGTCGAAGCGGTAGACGAAGCGCGACAGCACCCAGGCCACGAAGCGCAGCAGGTACTCGGGCACCAGCATGAAGATGTAGAAGGCCACCACCGCGTTGGCGATGCCGGTGAACAGGAAGATCTGCGGAATGGTGAAGCCCGCGCCCAGCAACGCGCCGGCGATGACCGAGCTGCCGATCATGAAGAGGGCGTTGAGGATGTTGTTGGCCGCGATGATGCGCGCGCGGTGCGTGGGCTGGCTGCGCAGCTGGATCAGCGCGTACATCGGCACGCTGTAGAGGCCCGCGAACAGCGACAGCAGCGCCAGGTCGGCCATCACGCGCCAGTGCGCGCTCTGGCGCAGGAAGGCGCCGAGCCCCATCTCAGGCACCGCGGGCAGGCCGCGCGCGGCGAAGTACAGGTCGATCGCGAACACGCTCATGCCGATGGCGCCCAGCGGCACCAGCCCGATCTCGACCTGGCGCCGGCTCAGCGTCTCGCACAGCAGCGAGCCGACGCCGATGCCGATCGAGAACACCACCAGCAGCAGCGAGGCGACCTGCTCGTTGCCGTGCAGCACCTCCTTGGCGAAGCTCGGGAACTGGCTCAGGAACACGGCGCCGAAGAACCACATCCACGAGATGCCGAGCAGCGAGCGGAATACCACGATGTTCTCGTGCGCGAGCCGGAGGTTGCGCCAGGTCTCGCTGACCGGGTTCCAGTTGACGACCAGGCCCGGGTCGGTGGCCGGCGCCGGCGGGATCGCCTGCGCCACGGCGCGTCCGATCAGGGCCACCGCCACGCAGGCGATCGCCACGCTCAGGTGGCCGATCTGCGGCACCGCCACCAGCAGGCCGCCGGCCACCTGGCCCAGCAGGATCGCGACGAAGGTGCCCATCTCGACCATGCCGTTGCCGCCCGTGAGCTCGCGCGCGTCGAGCACCTGCGGCAGGTAGGCGAACTTGACCGGGCCGAACAGGGTGGAGTGCAGGCCCATGAGGAATACGCAGCCCAGCAGGACGACCGCATCGGCACGCACGAAGCCCCAGGCCGCGATCAGCATGATCGCGATCTCGAGGTTCTTGACGAAGCGGATCATCTTCGTCTTGTCGAACTTGTCGGTGAGCTGGCCCGCGGTGGCCGAGAACAGCAGGAAGGGCAGGATGAACAGCGCGCCGATCACCAGCCCCGCCATCGAGGGCTGCATCCAGCTCAGCTGCAGCTGGTAGGTCACCATCACGGTGAAGGCGAACTTGAACAGGTTGTCGTTCGCCGCGCCCGCGAACTGGGTCCAGAAGAAGGGCGCGAAGCGCCGCTGGCCGAGCAGCGCGAACTGGTTGGCGTGCGCGTTCGCTTCGTGCGAGTCGGCGGGGGACGAGGGCGCGGCAGCGGCGGGCGTTGTCATTCGGAAGCTTCTCCTCTTGGCGGCTCCGCGCGGCCCCCGGCGGGGAACGCTCGCGGGGCCGGGGGCTGTCGTCAGGCCGTCAGGGCGGCCGCGCCGGGATTGTGCCGCAGGGCCGCGGCGCGCCAGCCGCGGTCGAGCCGCTGGAGCGCGGTGAGCACCGGCAGCGCGGCCAGGGCGGCGCACAGGTGCTTGAGCGTGTGGCCCGAGATCACGCCCTGCGTGGCCTCGTAGATCGGCTGGTCGGCCAGCTCGAAGGCCTTGGCCAGCACGTAGGCCGCGATCACCCAGCCCAGGCGCAGGCCGACGGCACCGGAGATCGGCCGCGACAGCGCCAGCGTGAGCACCAGCGCCATGCCGCCGAACTGCACCAGCGCCCAGGGCAGCACGTTGCCGGTCTCCTGCGCGATCTCGGCCGACAGCAGGCCGGTGGTGAGCACGAACCAGGCGGCCGGCCAGCCGGCGCGCTGGCTCACGCGCTCGCAGACCGCCATCCCGATCAGGCCGGCGAAGGCGACCGCCATGCCGGCACGGTCGGCGGCCAGCCGCGGCGCGTCGGGCGCCAGGTGATAGAAGGCCGAGCCGGCGGCGGTGGCGATCAGGCCGGCGAAGAACAGCCAGGCGCAGTCGAGCGTGTTGTCGGGCGGATCGCTGGCCGGCGGCGCGAGCGGGAAGCCGGACAGCGCCTCGTGGTGCGCGCGGTCGATGCGGTTGAGCCAGTACAGGCCCCAGCAGCCCATGAGCAGGAAGGGCAGGTTGCTCAGCACGTCCATGGCGTTGGGCAGGCCGTGCCAGGAACGGGTGTCGGCGAACACCAGGGCGATCGCGACCTCGGCGGCCGGCAGCACCGGGCCGACGATGCCGATCAGGAGCAGCAGGCCCAGGAAGAAGGCCAGGCCACGTTCGCGGCGTGTCAGGGAGTGGAGGAGCATGTCTGTTCTCGAAGTTGGGTGATGGCGGGATGGCCGATCGGTTGGCGGGCGGAATTTAGTTGCCAGCCTCTCCCCAGGCATCGAGAATCGATACGAGGCACTATTTCACACCCATCGGTATCTCCAACCGATACCCAACCGGAACCCTGCCACCTTCATGAGCACCACCGTCGATCTCGTCCAAGCCCTCAAGAACGAACTCAAGAGCGCCCGCATGACCTACGCCGACCTGGCGCGTTCGCTCGACATGGCCGAGTCCAGCGTCAAGCGGATGCTGGCCAAGAGCGACATGCCGCTGTCGCGCGTGGACGCCATCTGCCGCGCGCTGAAGATCGATTTCGCCGAGCTGGCGCGGCGCGTGGCCGACGCCCAGCCGCTGCTCAAGGAGCTGACGCACGAGCAGGAGAAGGCCGTGGTCAAGGACAAGAAGCTGCTGCTGGTGGCGATCAGCGTGCTGAGCCAGTGGACGCTGGAGCAGATCGTGACGGCCTACCGGATCAGCGAGGCCGAGTGCATCGGCTTCCTGGCCCAGCTCGACCGGATCGGGATCATCGAGCTGCGGCCGCTGAACCGGTACCGCCTGAAGCTCGCCAAGACCTTCCGCTGGCGCCCGCACGGGCCGGTGATGGAGTTCTTCCGCGAGAACGTGGTGCTCGACTACTACCGCGGCGGCTTCGACGGCCCGGCCGAGGGCCTGCTGCTGGTGCACGGCTCGATCAGCCGTTCGCTGGCGCCGGCCTTCCTCGAGCGGCTGCAGCGCGTGGCGCAGGACTTCGCGCAGCAGCACCAGACCGACCAGAAGCTGTCGCCCAAGGACCGCGAGGGTTACACGCTGCTGCTGGGGATGCGCAACTGGGAGTTCGAGCTGTTCACGCGGCTGCGGCGGG
>NZ_JBZAYE010000583.1:0-4631 GCF_058244205.1 Variovorax sp. 20P10.2.4 | reverse complement strand
CAGGCCGCCGGCACCGCGGTGCCGATCCGCCTGTTCGGCCGCCTCGCCGGCGAGCGCATCGCCTGCCCGCGCTGCGCGAGCGAGCGCACCGAGCGGCTGTCGGCCTTCGGCTCCACCGCCTGCAAGGCGCTGTACCGCTGCCTCGCCTGCCGCGAACCCTTCGAACATTTCAAGCCGATCTAGGCCCCACGCCGATGAGTACCCTGTTCCACCCCCTGCGCGTGAAGGCCATCGAGCCCGACACGCCCGAGGCCGTCATCGTCTCCTTCGAGGTCCCCGAGACGCTGCGCGAAGTCTTCGGCTTCACGCAGGGCCAGTACCTGACCCTGCGCAACGAGATCGACGGCCAGGACCTGCGCCGTTCCTATTCGATCTGCGCCGGCGTCGACGACGGCGAGCTGCGCGTGGGCGTGCGCAAGGTGCGCGGCGGCCAGTTCTCCAACTGGATCAACGCCCACCTCAAGCCCGGCGACTCGATCCAGGTGATGGCGCCGCAAGGCCGCTTCTTCGTGCCGATCGAGGGCGAGTCCGCGCGCCACCACGTCGGCATCGCGGGCGGCAGCGGCATCACGCCGATCCTGTCGATCATGAAGACCGTGCTGGCGCGCGAGCCGAAGAGCCGCTTCACGCTGATCTACGGCAACCGCCAACTCCAGTCCACGATGTTCAAGGAAGAAATCGAGGACCTGAAGAACCGCTACATGACGCGCCTGGTGCTGCAGCACGTGTTCTCCGACGAGCACACCGACTCGCCGCTGGGCTTCGGCGTGATGAACCGCGAGAAGATCGGCGAGTTCCTGCAGGGCCTGGTGCCCGCGGGCAGCATCGACCACGTCTACATCTGCGGCCCGTTCCAGATGAACGACGAGGCCGAGGCCGCGCTGCTGGCCGCGGGCGTGCCCGAGGAACGCATCCACATCGAGCGCTTCGGCGTCGCGCTGCCCTCGGCGAGCTCGACCGCCCAGGTCGGCGCCGTGGTGCACGAGGCCCTGCCCGGCGACGCCAAGCGCGCGCGCGTGACCATCGTGCGCGACGGCCTGCAGCGCGAGATCACCTACACCGAAGGACAGCCCAGCATCCTCGACGCGGCCTCGGCCGCCGGCCTCGAGGTGCCGTTCTCGTGCACCTCGGGCGTGTGCGGCACCTGCCGCGCCAAGTGCGTGGACGGGGAAGTCCGCATGGAAAGAAACTTCGCGCTCGACAAGAATGAAGTGGCCGCGGGCTTCGTATTGACCTGCCAGGCCCACCCCCTTACCGAACGCGTCACGCTCTCGTTCGACGAGCGCTGAGATACTTCAGGCCTCAACCTTTTTTCAACCGGAGACAAGCCAACCATGAAATTCTTCAAGCCCCTGCTGATCGCCGCCCTGTGCGCCACGGCCCTGTCGGCCTGGGCCGACGTCAACGTCGGCGTGACCATCTCGGCCACCGGCCCGGCGGCTTCGCTGGGCATCCCCGAGAAGAACACGATCTCGCTGATGCCCAAGACCATCGGCGGCCAGAAGATCAACTACATCGTGCTCGACGACGCCTCCGACACCACGGCCGCCGTCAACAACACGCGCAAGCTGATCGCCGAGAACAAGGTTGACGTGATCCTGGGCTCGACCACCACGCCGGCCTCGCTCGCGATGATCGACGTGGCCAGCGAGGCACAGACGCCGATGATCTCGGTGGCCGCCTCGGCCCGCATCATCGAGCCGATGGACGCCAAGAAGAAGTGGGTCTTCAAGACGCCGCAGAACGACATCATGATGTCGCTGGCCATCGCCGAGCACATGGCAGCCAACGGCGTGAAGAGCGTCGCCTTCATCGGCTTCTCCGACGCCTACGGCGAAGGCTGGTCGCAGGAATTCGCCAAGGCCGCCGAGCTCAAGAAGATCAAGGTCGTGGCCAACGAGCGCTATGCGCGCACCGACACCTCGGTCACCGGCCAGGCGCTGAAGATCATGGCCGCCAAGCCCGACGCGGTGCTGGTCGCCGGCTCGGGCACGCCGGCCGCGCTGCCGCAGAAGACGCTCAAGGAGCGCGGCTACACCGGCAAGATGTACCAGACGCACGGCGTGGCCAACGCCGACTTCCTGCGCGTGGGCGGCAAGGACGTGGAAGGCACCTTCCTGCCGGCCGGCCCGGTGCTGGTGGCCGACCAGCTGCCCGCCGGCCACCCGGTGAAGAAGTCCGCGCTCGCCTACGTGGCCGCCTATGAAGCCGCCTACGGCAAGGGCTCGGTCTCGACCTTCGGCGCGCACGCCTGGGACGCCGGCCTGCTGATGAGCTCGGCCGTGCCGGTCGCGCTCAAGAAGGCCCAGCCGGGCACGCCCGAGTTCCGCGCCGCGCTGCGCGACGCGCTCGAGCAGACCAAGGACGTGGCGGGCGCGCACGGCGTGTTCACCATGAGCGCGAGCGACCACCTGGGCCTCGACCAGCGCGCGCGCGTGATGGTCAAGATCGAGAACGGCGCCTGGAAATTCCAACCCTGATCGCACGGGGCTGAACGACGGACACCGCGGGCCGGCGCCACCGGCCCGCGGTGTTCCTGCAAGAGGGGCACGGTTTTTCTCTCGCCCCTGGTCTTCTGAAGGAAAGTTGGTCGTATGGATTTGCAGATCGCCCTGCTGCTCGGGCAGGACGGCATCGTGAACGGCGCGGTCTACGGACTGATGGCGCTCGCGTTGGTGCTGGTGTTTTCGGTCACGCGCGTGATCTTCATCCCGCAGGGCGAGTTCGTCGCCTTCGGCGCGCTGTCGATGGCCGCGCTGCAGGGCGGCCGCGCGCCGTCCACGCTGTGGCTGCTGCTGGCGCTGGCGCTGGCCGTGCTGGCGATCGAGGCCTGGCGCTGGAAGCGCGGCGCCACGGTCGACTGGCGCTCGGCGCTGACCTGGTGCGTGGCCTTCCCCGCGGTGGCCGCCGCGCTGGTGCTGGTGCTCAAGCCCACCTCGCTCGCGACGCAGGCGCTCACCGTGCTGGTGCTGATCGCGCCGCTGGGCCCGCTGCTCTACCGCCTCGCCTACCGCCCGCTGGCCGATGCCAGCGTGCTGATGCTCCTGATCGTCTCGGTCGCGCTGCACGGCGTGCTGATCGGTCTCGGGCTGTTCTTCTTCGGCGCCGAGGGCTCGCGCACCAGCGCGTTCTCCGAGCTGCGCCTCGACCTCGGCGGCATTCCCGTCACCGGCCAGTCGCTGGTGGTGGTCGGCGTCACGCTGGTGCTGGTGATCGCGATGTTCTGGTTCTTCGGCCGCTCGATGATCGGCAAGGCGCTGCGCGCCACCGCCATCAACCGCGTCGGCGCACGGCTGTCGGGCATTCCCACCGAGCTCTCGGGCGACCTGAGCTTCGCGCTCGCGGCCGTCATCGGCGCGGTGTCGGGCCTGCTGATCGCGCCGATCACCACGGTCTACTACGACACCGGCTTCCTGATCGGTCTCAAAGGCTTCGTGGCCGCCATCGTCGGCGGGCTCGCGAGCTATCCGCTGGCGCTCGCGGGCGCGCTGCTGGTGGGCCTGCTCGAGGCCTTCTCCTCCTTCTGGGCCAGCGCGTACAAGGAAGTGCTGGTCTTCACTTTGATCATCCCGGTGCTGTGGTGGCGTTCGCTGCGCAGCCATCACGTGGAGGACGAGGAATGAACCCGTCTTCATCGACCCCTGTGGCTTCTTCTTCCGCCAACGCCGTGCCCGAGGGCCGTCCGCTCGTCACGCCGCGCGTGCTCACGCTCGTGTTCATCGTCGCGCTCGCGCTGGCCTGGGGCTGGCTGCCGCCCTTCACCGTCACCGTGCTCAGCAACATCGGCCTCTATGCGCTGGTGGCCGTGGGCCTGGTGCTGCTGACCGGCGTCGGCGGCATGACCTCCTTCGGCCAGGCCGCCTTCGTCGGCATGGGCGCCTATGCCACGGCCTGGATCTGCACCTCGCCGACCGCGGCCGGCTGGCTCGGCGGCCTCGCGGGTTCCGCGCTGGTGCCCTGGCTCGGCCTGCTGCTCGGGCTGGTGCTGACCTTCGCGCTGGCCTGGGCGCTCGGCGCGGTCACGCTCAAGCTCTCGGGCCACTACCTGCCGCTGTGCACCATCGCCTGGGGCCTGAGCCTGTACTTCCTGCTCGGCAACATGGAGTTCCTCGGCGGCCAGACCGGCATCACCGGCATTCCGCCGCTGGTGATCGCGGGCGTCTCGTTCGCCACGCCGCGCATGCTGGGCGTGGTGATCTGGGCCGTGCTGCTGCTCGCGCTGTGGGCCATGCACAACCTGCTCG
Source organism: Variovorax sp. 20P10.2.4 (assembly GCF_058244205.1). Classification (NCBI taxonomy): domain Bacteria; kingdom Pseudomonadati; phylum Pseudomonadota; class Betaproteobacteria; order Burkholderiales; family Comamonadaceae; genus Variovorax; species Variovorax sp. 20P10.2.4. The sequence continues at coordinate 387 of NZ_JBZAYE010000583.1, read as the reverse complement.
ACTCGCGCGAAGGCCGCGCCATCCGCGCGCTCAAGGGCGGCCGGCTGATGGCCGAGTCGATGGGCGTGGACACCGCGCGCCACCGCATCAAGCTGTTCGTGCTGGCCGCGCTGCTGGCCGCGATCTCGGGCTGGCTCTATGCCCACATGCAGCGCTTCGTGAACCCCACGCCCTTCAACCTCAACATCGGCATCGAGATGCTGTTCATGGCGGTGGTCGGCGGCGCGGGCCACCTCTGGGGCGCGGTGCTCGGCGCCACGCTGATCACGCTGCTGAAGGAGAAGCTGCAGGACATCCTGCCCGCGCTCTTGGGCACCAGCGGCAACTTCGAGGTGGTGGTGTTCGGCCTGCTGATGCTGTTCGTGCTGCAGCGCTTCGCCGACGGCC
>NZ_JBZAYE010000582.1:0-4631 GCF_058244205.1 Variovorax sp. 20P10.2.4 | reverse complement strand
TGGCGATCTGCTGGCGCAGCGCCGTGTCGACCACCAGCAGGTCGCCGCTGGCCGCGGTGGCGCCGAGCACCAGCAGCGCGCCGACCTCGGCCTCGTTCTTGAGTTCGTAGCGCGCATTGCCGCCGGCGAGACCGGCGAAGGCCGGCAGCGCGGCGAGCCCCGCGGGCACCTGCCAGCCCGAGGTGTCGACGATGTCGCCGGCCACCGGGAAGGCCTGGATCTGCACGCGGCGGTTGGCCTGCTCGAGCGCGACGCCGAGGCGCCAGGCGCTGTCGTAGCTGGTCTTCGAGAGATTGCGCGAAGCCACCAGCAGGACCGGGCGCGCGGGCAGCGTGGCCCAGGCGTCGGCGAGGCTGGTCAGCGCGCCGCTGTTGAAGCGGTAGTTGAAGCGCGTCTCGGGCGAGATCGCGAGCACGTTGCCGGTCGAGCGCTCGAGTTCGCAGACGCGGCGCGCCACGTTGTTGGACCACTGGACGCCGAGGCGCACGAAGTTCGCGCTGCGCGCGACGCCGGTGTCGATCTTGAGGTTCTGGCTCGCGTCGCCCTCGGCCGCCTCGATGCGGCGCGCCTGCACCGGCCGGCCGTTGACCGTCAGCAGCATCGAGGTGCTGCCGCCCTCGGCCTTGTGATAGCGGCCACTGAAGTCGATGCTGGCCTCGGCCAGCGCGAGGCCGCGCGGCACCGGCAGGTAGAACTCCTGGCGGCTGTCGAAGCCGTTGAGCAGCACGGTGTCGCCGATGCCCAGGTCCGACAGCGCAAAGCTGCGGTTGACCCAGGTCTCGCCCTGCAGGCGTTGCAGCGCGTCGCTGGCGGGGCTGGCGTGTGCGAGGAAGGAGGTGCTCAGGGCGAGCAGGGCCGTGGGGACGATCCGTCGTGAGAACAGAGAAGGCATGGAGAGACTCGGCAGGAAAACTTGAAAAAAGAGGGGCGGCGTTCGGCGCTCAGGGCACGAACTCGGCGGTGTGCCGTTCGCACAGCACGTCCACGATGCGCTGGCTTGCGCGCGCGTCGCCGTAGGGATTGCCGCGGCGGCAGAACTCGGCGTGCACGGCGGGGTCGTCGAGCAGGCGGCGCGCCTTGCCCACGATGCGCTCGGGCGAGGTGCCCACCAGCCGCACGGTGCCGGCGGCCACGGCCTCGGGGCGCTCGGTCACGTCGCGCATCACCAGCACCGGCTTGCCCAGCGAGGGCGCCTCTTCCTGCACGCCGCCCGAGTCGGTCAGGATCAGGTAGGCGCGCTGCATGAACCAGACGAAGTCGAGGTAGCCCAGCGGCGCGATCAGGTGCACATTGGGCAGGCCCGACAGCTGGGCCTTCACCACGTCGTGCACGTTGGGGTTCAGGTGCACCGGGTAGACGATCTGCACGTCGTCGCGCAGCGCCAGCTCGCGCAGCGCTGCGCAGATGTTGCGAAAGCCCTCGCCGAAGTTCTCGCGGCGGTGGCCGGTGACCAGCACCAGCCGGCGCCTGGCATCGACCCAGCCGTGGCGCTTCTCGAGCGTGGCGGCCAGCGGGCGGTCGGATTCGAGCCGCTCGACCGTGGCCGCGAGCGCGTCGATCACCGTGTTGCCCGTGACCCAGATGCGCCCCGGCGGCTTCTCGGCGAGCAGGGCATCGCGCGAGGAGGGCGTGGGCGCGAACATCCAGCTGCTGACCGAATCGACGAAGCGGCGGTTGAGTTCCTCGGGGAAGGGCGAGCGGATGTCGCCGCTGCGCAGGCCGGCCTCGACATGGCCGACCGGAATGCGGCGATGGAAGGCGGCCATGGCACAGGCCGCGGCGGTGGTGGTGTCGCCATGCACCAGCACGCAGTCGGGCTGCTCGGCCTCGAGCACCGCGTCGGCGCCCGCGATCAGGCGGCCGTAGAGCCCGTTGAGCGACTGGTTGGGTCGCATCACGTCGAGGTCGTGGTCGGCCTCGAGGTCGAACAGCGACATCACCTGGGTCAGCATCTCGCGGTGCTGGCCGGTCACGCACACGGTGCTGCGCACGCGCGGCTCGCGGCGCAGGGCGGCGACGAGGGGGGCCATCTTGATGGCCTCGGGACGGGTCCCGAAGATCGACAGTACGTGCATTTCGAGGAGTCAGTGGCTGGTGCCGACGCACAGCCTCCCCGCGTGTGGACGCAAGGCGGCGGCAAGCCGGACACGAACAAATGAATAAAGGGGTACTCGCGTACCCCCTCAGGGCGGGACCGGTCTGCGCCGTCTGACCCTCGAAGCGGACAGTGTAACTAAAGATTTAACAAATCATCAACAAATGAAAACGGAAGTGTCTACTTTTTGGCACTTTGGGCCGCCGAGTCGGTGGCCCGCCCGCTCAGCCCGCGCGCCGCGCCACGTCCACCACCGCGGCCGCGAAGGCCTGCGGCGCTTCCTGCGGCAGGTTGTGGCCGATGCCGCCGTCGACCTGGCGGTGCTCGTAGAAGCCCGAGAACTTCTTCGCGTAGCTGGCGGGCTCGGGGTGCGGCGCGCCGTTGGCATCGCCTTCGAGCGTGATGGTCGGCACGGTGATCACGGGCGCCTTGGCGAGCCGGTCCTCGAGCGGCTGGTACCTGGCCTCGCCTTCGGCCAGGCCGAGGCGCCAGCGGTAGTTGTGGATCACGATCGCGACGTGGTCGGGGTTGTCGAAGGCGCGCGCGCTGCGTTCGAAGGTCGCGGCATCGAAGTTCCACTTGGGCGAGGCGAGCTGCCAGATCAGCTTCGAGAACGCGTTGCGGTTCTTGTCGTAGCCCAGGCGGCCGCGCTCGGTCGCGAAGTAGTACTGGTACCACCACTGGAACTCGGCCTCGGGCGGCAGCGGGTTCTTGCCGGCCTCCTGGCTGCCGATCAGGTAGCCGCTGACCGACACCAGCGCCTTCACGCGCTCGGGCTGCAGCGCCGCCATGATGCAGGCCGTGCGCGCGCCCCAGTCGCAGCCAGCGACCGTCGCGCTGCGGATCTGCAGCGCGTCCATCAGCGCGAAGATGTCGGCCGCCACCACCGACTGCTGGCCGTTGCGCGGCGTGTCGGCCGAGAGGAAGCGCGTGGCGCCGTAGCCGCGCAGGTAGGGCACGATCACGCGGAAGCCCGCGGCCGCGAGCAGCGGCGCGACGTCGACGAACATGTGGATGTCGTAGGGCCAGCCATGCAGCAGGATCACCGGCGCGCCGTTGGCGGGGCCGGCCTCGAAATAGGCCACGTTGAGCACGCCCGCATCGATGTGCTTGAGCGGCTCGAGGCGCCGCGGCGTGCCGCCGGCGGACGGCGTGTTCGACTGCGCGAACGCGGGAACGACCGCGGCGAACTGGGCCGTGGCGAGGCCGATGGCGGCCTTGGCGAGGAACGAGCGGCGCTCGAGCGGGGAGGAAAGCGTCATGGGAACTCCTTGCGAATGGTGGTGGATGGCATCGGGCCGAAGGCCTGTCGCGCCGGTGTCGTTCGCGGTGCCTGGCGATCGATGGCGCGGATGTTCATTCGCGGGAGTGCCCGGGGGCGGGGGCTGCGTATCGCTGTGTATCCCGGGGTGGTTCGCAGACAGTAAATTTCGTTGGGGCCCGCGCGCTCAGGCGCCCAACGCCGGCGTCCCCAATGCCGCCGCAAGAAAATCCACCAGCGCCGCCACGCGCCGGCTCGGCGCACCGCCCGGAAAGACCGCGAACAGGTCGATAGGCCCCGCCACGTAGCCGCCCAGCACCCCCTCCAGCACGCCGGCCTCGAGTTCGTGCCGGATGTCCTGCCGGTTCTTGAAGATCACGCCCACGCCGTTCACGGCCCATTCGCGCAGCACCGAGCCGTCGCTGGCCTCGCGGTCGCCCGACACCTTGACGTTGAAGGGCCGGCCGCCGTCGCGAAAGGTCCAGGCCGCGAGCGGCGCGCCGGGCCGCGCGAGCACCAGGCAGTTGTGCTGCGCCAGTTCGCTTGGATGCGCCGGCCGGCCGCGCGCGTTCCAGTAGGCCGGCGCGGCGCAGACCAGCCGCTCGCCGGGCACCAGCAGGCGGGCCTGCAGGTTCGAGTCGGGCAGCGGACCGAAGCGGATCGCGAGGTCCATGTGGGTCTCGATCAGGTCGATGGTGCTGTCGCTGAGATGCAGCCCGATGCGCACGCGCGGGTGGCGCTGCTGGAAGGCGTCGAGCAGCGACCGCAGCTGCGAGCGGCCGAAGTCGTTGGTGGCGGTGACGCGCACCGGGCCCGACAGCTCGCCCTGCTGGCGCAGGCCGCCCAGGGCCGCATCCCATTCCGAGACGATGCGGCGCGCATCCGCCACCAGCGCCTCGCCCTCGTGGGTGAAGGCCAGCCGCCGCGTCGAGCGCTGCATGAGCCGCGCGCCGACCTCCTGCTCGAGCTGGTTGATGGCCAGGGTCACGGTCGAGGTGGCAACGGCGCGCTGGCGCGCGACCCCCGAGAAGCTGCCCCATTCGGCGACGTCGATCAGCAGGCGCAGGGCGTCGATGCGGTCCATTGTTCGAGGATGTCGAAAGGTGATTTGGAGATGCGCCCGATTATCAATGGATCGATGCAGAAATACGATCGCGCCCATCGACCAAGGAACCTCATGAACATCCACTTCAACCACCGCCGCGTGCTGGTCACCGGCTCCACCAACGGCATCGGCTTCGCCACCGCCCAGGGCTTCCTGGCCGCGGGCGCGGA
>NZ_JBZAYE010000581.1:0-4640 GCF_058244205.1 Variovorax sp. 20P10.2.4 | reverse complement strand
AGCGTGTCGCCGAAGAAGGCGAGGCGGTCGGGCACGCCGAAGCGGAAGGCGGCGGGGAAGGGCTGGGCATCGAGAGCCATGTCGCGCGAATAGGGATCGCGCGCATCGAAGCCGAGCGCGGCCTGCAGCACCTCGACCGCGAGCGCGACGGTGCGCGCGAAGATCGAGACGCAGTCGACGCTCTGCGCGGCCGGCACCACGCCGGCGGTGCTCAGCAGCCCGCGCGAGGGCTTGAGGCCGACGATGTTGTTGAGGCCCGCGGGCACGCGGCCCGAGCCGGCCGTGTCGGTGCCGAGCGCGAAGTCGGCCTCGCCGGTGGCGACCACGCGGGCCGAACCCGAGCTCGAGCCGCCGGACACGTAGCGTGCATCGAAGGCATTGCCGACCTCGCCATAGGGCGAGCGCGTGCCGTTGAGGCCGCAGGCGAACTGGTCGAGGTTGGTCTTGCCGAGCAGCGACGCACCGGCGTCGAGCAGCCGCTGCACCACGGCTGCATGGGCGGCCGGCAGGCGGTCGAAGGCCGGGCAGGCGGCGGTGGTGGGCACGCCGGCGACGTCGATGTTGTCCTTGACGGCGAAGCGCAGGCCCGCGAGCGGGGCGGCGGTGGAAGCGGGCGTGGCTTCCCGCGTGTCGTCGTTCTCGCGCGTCAGCGGCTGCGCGAAACGCAGGATCCACGCCGCGGCGGCCGGGTCTTTCTCGTCATGCACCATGATCAGGCATCCAAACTTGTGTACAAGTCGAGATGCAAGCGGCGTGCCAGCGCGCGCGGGCCGCTGCTGGGGCGCCCGCGGCGTCGGTCGCTCAGCTATCTATGTGTGGCTCCCTCCCCCGCTGGGGGAGGGTTGGGGTGGGGGCGCCAGGCCTTGCCATCGTTGCGGGCCTTGTCCACCGCCCGGTGCCCCCATCCCGGCCTTCCCCCAGAGGGGGAAGGAGGAAGACAGGGCGCTCAGCTCTTCTTGGCGTCCCGGTACAGGTTCTCCACCTTCGGCAGATTCGCCTGCAGCTTGGCGATCCGGTCCGGCCCGCTCGGGTGGGTGGAGAGGAAGCTCAGCCCGCCCTGGTTCTTCGAGGCCGTGGCCATCTTGTTCCACAGCGACACCGAGGCCTTCGGGTCGTAGCCGGCGCGCGCCGCGAGTTCCAGGCCGACGAGGTCGGCCTCGGTCTCGTCGCCGCGGCTGAACTTGAGCGTGAGCAGCTGGGTGCCCGCGCGCGCGGCGAGGTCGCCGACCTGCCCCAGGCCGAGCAGCTGCGCACCGATCGAGAGCGCGGCGCCGGTGCCCGCGCTCTTGGCCATGCGGGCGCGCGCATGCTCGCGCAGCGCATGGGCCATCTCGTGGCCCATCACCATCGCGACCTCGTCGTCGGTGAGCTTGAGCTGGTCGAGGATGCCGGTGAAGAAGGCGATCTTGCCGCCCGGCAGGCAGAAGGCGTTGATCTGCTTGCTGCCGATCAGGTTGACCTCCCACTTCCATTGCCGCGCGCGGCTGTTCCAGGGCGTGGCGAAGGGGATCAGCCGGTTGGCGATGGCGCGCAGCCGCTGCAGCTGCGGATTGCCGTCGCCCGCGAGCGCGTTCTTGGCGCGCGCCTGCTGCAGCAGCTCGCCGTACTGCTGGCCGCCGGCGGCCTCGATGCGGTCGGCCGGCACGAGGTTGCGCGCCACCGAGGCATTGCCGACGTCGACCTGCGCGAGTGCCGGCCCGCTCAATGCCGCGCCGGCCGCGGCCAGCAGGAAGGCGCGCCGCGGCTGCCAGGCCGAGGCATGGGAGGGGACCGGAGCAAAGCGATCGCAGCGTGTGCACATATGGGGCCGGATGATAGGAACAAATGAAGACGTCCTGGTGGATGACCCGGCGGCCGACAGGCGCGGCGCTCATGGACAATCGCCCCCACATGTCTTCCGTCCCGCCCGCCGAATCCACCGCCGCCGGTTCGCCGCCCTGGCGCGACGCCCTGAAGGTCTACCTCGAACCCGCCACCTTGCGCATGCTGGCGCTGGGCTTCTCGGCCGGGCTGCCGCTGCTGCTGGTGCTGGGCACGCTGAGCTTCCGGCTGCGCGAGGCCGGCATCGACCGCGCCACCATCGGCTACCTGAGCTGGGTCGGCCTGGCCTACGGCTTCAAATGGGTCTGGGCGCCGCTGGTCGACCGGCTGCCGCTGCCGCCGCTGACCACGCTGCTCGGGCGCCGGCGCGGCTGGCTGCTGCTGGCGCAGGGGATGGTGATCGCGGGGCTGGTCGGCATGGCGGTCAACGATCCGCGCCAGGGGCTCATGCCGATGATCTGGTGCGCGCTGCTGGTGGCCTTCGGCTCGGCCACGCAGGACATCGCGCTCGACGCCTTCCGCATCGAGTCGGCCGAAACCCGCAAGCAGGCGGCGCTGGCCGCGGCCTACCAGACGGGCTATCGGCTCGCGATGATCTGGGCCGGGGCGGGGGTGCTGTGGGTGGCGGCCTGGGCCGAGGTCGCGCCGGCCGCGGGTGCGGCAGCTGGCGCGGCCTACCAGAACGGCGCCTGGAAGACGGCCTACCTCGTGATGGCCGGCTCCATGTTCGTGGGCGTGCTCACGGTGCTGCTGTCGCCCGAGCCCGCAAAGCGCTCGCTGTCGGCGCCGCGCAATGCCGCCGAATGGCTGCGCGACGTGCTGGTCGAGCCCTTCGCCGACTTCATCCGCCGCTACAAGTGGCAGGCGGTGCTGATCCTGTCGCTGATCGCGATCTACCGCATCAGCGACGTGGTGATGGGCATCATGGCCAACCCCTTCTACGTCGACATGGGCTTCACCAAGGACGAGGTGGCCACGGTCAGCAAGATCTACGGCGTGGTCATGACGCTGGTGGGCGCCTTCGTCGGCGGCGTGCTGTCGATGCGCCTGGGCGTGATGCGGGTGCTGATGCTGGGCGCGGTGCTCAGCGCGGCGAGCAACCTGCTGTTCGCCTGGCTGGCCTCGCGCGGCCACGACCTGACGGCGCTGATCGCCGTGGTCTCGGCCGACAACCTCGCGGGCGGCATCGCCTCGGCCGCCTTCATCGCCTACCTCTCGAGCCTCACCAACATCAGCTACTCGGCCACGCAGTACGCGCTGTTCAGCTCGCTGATGCTGCTGCTGCCGAAGTTCATCGCCGGCTACTCGGGCGTGTTCGTCGACGCCTACGGCTACAGCACCTTCTTCTGCGCCACCGCCCTGCTCGGCGTGCCGGTGCTGGTGCTGGTGGCGCTGGCCTCGCGCACGCTGGCCGCGCGTGCGGACAGCGGGAAATCCTGACCCGGCCCCATAGGAAACCGCCGACACGGCCCCACCCCCGCAACTGGTAGGCTTTGCGCTGCTTTCCCCAGACCCGACCACAAGAACTACTCCTCCAACCGCGTCACCGCCCAGCCACGCCCACACCGTGCCCGCCCGCATTCCCCCCCTCCAGATCAGCGCCTACACGGCCACCTCGGCCGTCGGCGTCGGCAAGGAGCCGCTTGCCGAAGCGCTCGAACATTCGCGCAGTGGCCTGCGCGCCAACGACTTCGGCCCCGCGCCGCTGCCGACCTGGATCGGCCGCGTCGACGGCCTCGAAGAGATCCGCCTGCCCGAGGCCTTCGCGCGCTGGGACTGCCGCAACAACCGGCTGGCCTGGCTCGGCCTGCAGGCCGACGGCTTCCTCGAGGCCGTGGCCGCGGCGCGCGGGCGCCATGGCGCGGCGCGCATCGCGCTGATCCTCGGCACCTCGACCTCGAGCATCGGCGAGACCGAGCTGGCCTACACCCAGCTCGACGCCGACGGCCATTTCCCGCCCGCGCAGCGCCGCCCGGCGGTGCACACGCCGCATTCGCTCGCGATGTTCGTGCAGGAAGTGCTGGGCCTCGAGGGGCCGAGCGAGACCATCTCCACCGCCTGCTCGTCGAGCGCCAAGGTGTTCGCCTCGGCCGAGCGGCTGATCCGCCTGGGCCTGGTCGACGCGGCCGTGGTCGGCGGCGTCGACACGCTGTGCGGCAGCGTGCTGTTCGGCTTCAACTCGCTCGAGCTGGTGTCGGGCGGGCCCTGCCGGCCCTTCGATCCGGACCGCGACGGCATCAGCCTGGGCGAGGCCGCGGGCTTCGCGCTGCTCGAGCGCGCCGACGCGGCTTCCGCCACCGGATTGCAGCTGCTGGGCTATGGCGAGGCCAGCGACGCGCACCACATGTCGACGCCGCATCCCGAGGGCCTGGGCGCCGAGCGCGCGCTCGACGAGGCACTGGCGCGCGCCGGCCTCGCGCCCGAGGCGATCGACTACATCAACATGCACGGCACCGCGAGCCAGAAGAACGACGAGGTCGAGGGCGCGCTGGTGGCGCGCCGCTTCCCGGCGCGCACGCATGCGAGCTCGACCAAGGGCTTCACGGGCCACACGCTGGGCGCCGCGGGCATCGTCGAGGCGGTGATCAGCCTGCTGGCGATCGAGCGCGGCCTGATGCCGGGCACGGTCAACTCGGCCGCGCTCGACCCTGGCTTCGGCCCGCAGATCCGGCTCGCGCCGGCGCACGGCGAGGTGCGCTACGCGCTCTCCAATTCCTTCGGCTTCGGCGGCAACAACTGCGCACTGGTGTTCGGCAGGGCGGCGCAGGCATGAGCACCACACCGACGATCTACATCGAGGGCCCGGCCTTCTGGGCCCC
>NZ_JBZAYE010000580.1:0-4642 GCF_058244205.1 Variovorax sp. 20P10.2.4 | reverse complement strand
GCCAGCAGCTGCGCGCCCGAGGCCAGCACGATCGACTTGCCGTTGAGTTCGATGCGCCCCGCGGGCGCCTCCAGCGTGCCGTTCACCGTGAGCGCGCCGGCCACGGCCGACAGCGTGAGCGCGCCGCCGACGTCGGTGCGCAGCACGGCACCGGCGCCGACGTCGATCGAGCCGCTGTCGACCACGAGCCTCAGCGAGGCGGGCGCGCGCTGCAGGCGCTCCTCGAGCCGCAGCTCGCCCACCGGCGCCAGGCTGGCCAGGCGCGCGCCGGTCTCCAGCTCGCGGTAGGCGAAGGCGCTCAGGTCGATGCCCTTCACGGACTGCGATACGCCGATGTCCTCGGGCACGGCGATGCGGCCGCCCTCGGCCGCGGTCACCCGCACCGTGACGTCGCCGAAGCCGCGGTCGGCATACAGCGTGGCGGGAAGCACGAGCACGCCCGGTGCCGCCGGGGCATCGGGCGCGGCGGGTTCAGCAGGTTCGACCGGCACGGGCGCCGTGCCGCCGATCTGCACGTTGGCCTTGGTTTCGAGCACCAGCCGTCCGGCCGAGCCCGCGGCATAGGCGCGGATGTCGAAGGTCGACAGGTCGGTCTTGTCCGTCAGCCCGCTCAGCGTGAGCGAACCGGCATTGCCCACGCGCAGCCCCGGCAGGCCGTTCTTCGCGCGGTCGACGCGGCCGCCGCCCGACACGTCGAGCACCGCCGCCGGGTCGACCCGCAACTCACCCACCTGCAGCGCGATGGCGCCGCCGTCCATGGCCCAGCGCGCGGGCGCCATGCCGTCGCGCCAGGCGTTGATCCACTGGCCGCCGACGTCGAGCCGGGCCTCGGCGCCCAGGGTCAGCGGGCCGTCCATGGTGCCGAGCACGATGCTGCCGCCCGGCGCGCGGATGGCGCCGTCGATGCGCATCGGGTTGGTCGAGCGGTCGCCGCCGCTGGCGATGAAGGTGGCGCCCGGCGACAGGTCGAGCGAGGCGCCGGACTCCAGCACGAAGCCGTAGTCGCCCGCGATGTTGAGCACGATGCGGCCCATGCCCGAGCGGCTGAGCACCTCGTCCGACAGGAAGGTGACCTTGCCGATCGCCTGGTTGGCGGCCTCGGGGTCGGGCTGGGCCTCGTAGGCGCTGTCCAGCGCCGAGCCGGCCTGGAAGGCGGCGTCCAGCCGGTGCGGGTCGCGGGCGATGACGATGCGGTTCGGCGACCACGGCCGGTCCTCGACGCTGCCGCCACCGAGTTGCAGTTCGCCGCCCGCGTTCTTCGTCGGCTGCTTCTGCTGCCGGTCGCCCACCACCACGCCGCCCGCGTAGTCGCCTTCCAGCACCATCGCGCTGCCCGCGAAGATCTGCACCGCGCCGGCCTTGCGGCCCTCGGTGTAGCCGGCCTCGACGCTGTCGCGCCCGATCACCGCGCTGCTCCAGCTGTCGGACACGCCCCAGCGCGCATGGCCGTCGGTGTAGCGCCCGGCGATGCCGGTGTAGCTGCCGTCGGGCAGCGCGCGGTCCATGGTGTAGACCCGGCCGTCGGCGCCCATGAGCTTGGTGGCGGTGTTGAGGCCGTCGGTGTAGCGCACCGAGCCGCCCGACACGTCGAGCAGCGAGCCCGCGCGGGTGATGACCGAGCCGCCCGCGCGCATCGTGATCTTGCCGGCATCGGTCGAGAGCTCGTTCAGGTCGGTCATGCCCACGCCGACCCAGCCGGTCACGTCGCCCAACGGCGTGCCGGCCCAGCTGCCGGGCAGGTAGTTGCCCGCCGCGTCCTTGACCCACAGCACGCCGGCCATCGGGCCGTCCTCGAACACGCCGCCGGCGCGGCGGTCGACGATCACCTTCTTGCCGCGCACCCATGCGTTCAGCAGCAGCGGCGAGTCGCGCAGCTCGTTGATGCGCAGCTCGGCCTCGATGAAGTTGCGCGCCATCGGCACCGCCGCGCCCTGCAGGCCGGCCACGCTCAGGTAGGCGCCGCTGTCGATGTAGATGCGGCTGCCGTCGCCCAGGCTGTCGGGCCGGTAGCCCGGCAGCTGGGTCGGCAGCGGGTTGGCGGCCGACTCCACGCCGATCGTGCCCGAGGGCACGAGCACGCCCGCGCCCGCCTGCACGTCGATCAGCCGGCCGTACAGCCCGATGGCGCCCGGCTTGTAGCGCGTGGCCAGCGCGGTGGTCTCGATCTCGCTGGTGTCGGAGGCGTCGGGCAGGATGCGCGTCACGCTGCCCTGGCCCAGCGTCAGCGTGCCGGCCTGCCAGCTCAGCAGGATATTGCTGGGGTCGTCGTTGACGTAGATGTGCGTGCCCTGGCCCCAGGCGCGCAGCAGGATCGAGCCGCTGCGGTTGTTGAGCGCGGTGGTCGCCAGCGCCACGCCGTTCTGATGCACGTCGCGCGCCTGCAGCGTGATGTTGCCGCGCTCGGACTGCACGATGCCGCTGTTGGTCACGTCGTAGCCGACCGCCTCGGCGCGCGCCGCCATCTCGGGCAGCACATGCTGGGCGATGGCCTCGACGAAGCCGGGGTTGAACGGATCGGTGCCGGTGCGGATGGCGCTGCTCACGAAGGCCCACGGCATGGCCCAGCCCGGCGCGGCCGCGGCGGCCACGTCGAGGCCGCGGATGGCGTTGGCGTCGAGGGTGCCGTTGGCGGTGGTGTTCCGGACCGTGTTGAGGAAGACGTTCTCGCCGGCCGCGAGGATCACCTGCCCGTCGGGCGCCGAGATGCGCCCGGCGTTGTGGACCTTGGGCGCGAACAGCATCACCTTGCCGCCGCTCGCCACCTCGAGCCGAGCGCCGGCCTGCACCTGCACCGCGCCGGGCGCCGCGCCCGGGTCGAAGCGATCGACGCCGCCGAGCCGGTCGGGCGCCGTGCCGTTGCCGTTGCCGGGCACGTAGCTGCCGTAGATGTCGGGCGCGGCCGAGGCGAAGGCGCCGAACTGCGGGATCGCGAAGTCGTTGGCCTGGCCGGTGGCGTCCTTGAACACCTGCGCGTTGTTGATGCCGAGGTTGAACTGCTTGTCCGACAGCGCGAGGCTCGAGGCCACCAGCGTGCGCGTGTTGACCTGGCTCGAGCCGGTGAAGACGATGCCGTTGCGGTTGATCAGGTAGACCGACCCGTCGGCCTGGATCTGGCCCGCGATCCGGCTCGGCCGGCCGCTCGGGTCGTTGATGCGATTCAGCGCGATCCATGCGTTGCTGCCGTCGGGCTTCGCCCCGCCCTTCTGGTCGAACTGCACCGTGGTGTTGCGGCCGACGTTGAAGCTCTCCCAGTTCAGTATCGCCTTCTCGTCGGTCTGCTGGATGCCGACCACGGTGCGTCCGCCCGCCACGGTCTGCACCGGCGCGCGCGCGTTGAGCCAGCCGGCCGTGAGGCTGTTCGTGTCGACCTTCAGGCCGCCATCGGCCAGGCCCTCGGGAATGTCCGAGCCGCCGTCGAGCGCCGCCTGGCGCGCCGCGTCCTGTGCCGCCTGCTGCGCCGCGATGCCGCGCGCGGCCAGGTTCAGGTTGTCCATCGAGCGCCGCAGCTGGGCGTTGTCGCGCTGCTGCAGCGCGAGCGGGTTCGTCAGCGACGCGGCGGGCGTGCCGTCGGGCATGCGTCCCGTGGCCGCGGCCATGCTCTGCGCCACGTTCTTGCTGGCGAACCAGGCCGGCCCGAAGGCGCGCTGCGCGTGCGCGCCCTGCATGACGCCGCCCGCGGCGAGCATCGCCGCGAGCGCATGCGCCAACGGCTTCAGCCGCAGCGAGAAAGTGGGAGCGCCCGCACGCTGGCCGCCGAGAGAAATACGCGTGTTCATGTGATGCCGATCCAGTCAGGTGAATGCCGCAGTTCGAGTCCTGCGCGCCGCGACCTCCAGGTCGACAGCGCTCCTTGACTAGACCGCCGGGCACCGCGCGATCGGCAAGCTTTTCTTTTGAAGCTTTCGTGACAGCGCGGCGGGCCCTCGTCGCGTCGCCGCTTCAGCCCAGCAGCACCACGCCACCGGGCAGCGAACGCACCTTCAGGCCCAGCGACTGCTTCATCTGCACGATGGCCAGGTCCAGCCCGCCGATCTGGAAGCGCCCCGTCATCTGGCGCGCCGCCAGCTGCCCGTCGAGCAGCACGACCTGGCCGGGGCGGTAGCGGTTGATCTCGTCGATCACTTCGCCCAGCGGCGTATCGACGAAGCGCAGGTAGCCCTCGCGCCAGGCCACGCGCCGCGCGAGCTCGGCGCCCGCGAGCATCGCGACCGGCCCGTGGGTACGCTCGTCCCAGTCCAGTTGCTGCTGCGCCTCGAGCAGCACGCCGCCCGCGGCATGCGCCACCTCGAGCCGGCCTTCGAGACAGACCACGACCACGCGCGCGCCCTGGCGCCGCAGCGCGAACAGCGCGTGCGGGCCCAGCGGTCCGGGCCGGGCCGTGAGGCGACCCGCCCCCGCTTCGACCACGGTGCGGATGCGCGCGTCCCGCACCTCGATGGCCGCCTCGCCCGCGATCAGCTCGATCTCCTGCAGCGGCACGCGGCCTTCGCGCACCACGATGCCCGAGCGCGTGTTGAGCTCGACCGTCACGCCCTCGGCCAGCGCCACCTTGCGGCGCTCGCCGATGCCCGTTCGGTGGTCGGCGCGCAGCTCGCCCAGCGAAGGCCACAGGCCCAGCGGCGGATGCACCATGGCCGCGGCG